>DASXYB010000306.1:0-7454 GCA_036502745.1 Candidatus Udaeobacter sp. | reverse complement strand
TTGAGGGTCTAACTTCTTCCAGAACCATTCGGCCATGTTTTCAATCGTCGGATTCTCCAATCCTTCAATGTCGTTGAGGTACGTGTGGTCCAGGACTTTTAGAAGCGGTTTCATTGCAGCGCTGATGTTCGCGTGATCATAAATCCAGCCGATCGCCGGATCGACATCGCCCTCGACAGAAACTTCCACCTTGAAACTGTGTCCGTGCACCCGGCGGCATTTGTGGCCCTCCGGCGCTCTGGGCAAAGTCTGCGCTGCTTCAAATGTGAAATCTTTAGTTAACCGCGCGCGCATAATCAGACGCTGCGCTGAGTTGGTCTCCAGATGAATTTGTGCATCTGCAGTTGGAAACGGACGTTCAGTTTGTCTGCGAGAATCCATTCCACGATCTGGCGCGGGTCGATCCTGCCGAAAATTGGGGAGAAGAGCACGGCGTGACACCGGGAGGGAAGATCGTAGCGCTGAATTTTATCGCGCGACCACTCGTAATCTTCGCGCGAGCCCATGACGAATTTCACTTCATCGCCAGGATTCAGGTGGTCAATGTTCGACCAAAGATTCTTGTCCACTTCGCCGCTCCCTGGCGTCTTTAAATCCATGATGCGGTGCACGCGCGGATCGACTTTCGATATATCATGCGCACCGCTCGTTTCGAGCAGCACCGTGTAACCTGAATCACACAGGATTGACATCAGCAGCCTCACGTTGTTCTGCAACAATGGTTCGCCGCCCGTAATTTCGACTAACTGGCAGCGATACGCCGCGACCGTATCTACAATTTCTCCCAAACTCCGCTTGTTCCCTTCGTAAAAGGAATACTCCGTATCGCAGTAGTTGCACCGCAAGTCGCAGAATGTTAGGCGCACGAAAACGCATGGGCAGCCGGCCCAGGTACTCTCGCCTTGGATGGAGTGATAAACTTCGTTGATCGTAAGCGTCTTTTCGCGCTCTAACATTTCGTTCAAGATTCCTGCTGATCGGACGTAGAACGTCTTATGCGAACAACTGCAAAGCAAATTTGCCGCTAAAGCTGCCTGTCTTTTAGTGTGTCCGGTGGCGTCATGCCGGATAAAAGCCTCTTCACATTTCGTGGTTTACCACGTTTTTTGATTGACGGCTATACGCCGCCAATCTAGTCTCGCCGCCATGCGCCCCGGTTACGCTCTGTACATCCACCGTTTCGCTCATATGATTGTGGGAAGAACGTCCGTAATCGTCGCAGCAATGTTATTCGCAGTAAGTGTTGCTGCGCAAGCACAGGAGTCAGTTGAAGAGGTGGCTCTCACGCCTTGGTCGGAGCCCACGCTTCCCTCCAGTGAACCCGTGCCGTTAACGCAAGCGGCGCCGCTGCAGCCCGTTCCGGAACCGGTCACTTCTATACCAGAACCTTTGCCACCTACAGCAACCGAGCCCGTACCTTCTTCTTCTGAATCGGTGCCTTCGTCCGAGGAGGCGTTTCCGTCGTCGCCTGACCCATGGTCGCCTTCAACGAATTATAGTACTGCGCAAACAAACGTTGTTCCGTCGCCAGTAGCAACAGGTCCCTATGGGGGCGGCAGTTATAACGTATTCCCAGGCGGAGAAACCATTTATCCAAGTGGGCGTAGCTTTCACTATGTCCTGCGACTGACGCTACGAGGCGTATGGGATGACAACATCTTTATCAGTCATACGCACAAAGTTTCGGATTATTATTTCGCGATTGAGCCTTCGATCAGTGTTGGTTGGGGCGACATGGAGGGGCGCAGCAGAAGCTATCTACGCTTAGATTACATGCCGAGCGCTATTCTGTTCGTCGATCACTCGGATCAAGACGCCTTTAATCAGTACATTCACCTCGAGGGAGGATTTAACTCCGGCCGGTTGACTGTGAGCCTCTCCGAGGACGTAGCGATACTCGAATCGGCAAATCTCAACAGCTTCTACGATACGACGGGACTGTGGGCTAACACCGACGCGAGCGCCCCTACGCGGGTCAACATCTTCTACACGCGTTTGAGGGCAACGTACCAGCTAACTGGGAAACTGTATCTACAGGGGGAGTTAGATTCTCCGAGCTACGCCTATCCCAATCACATCAGTGACTACACTATTGCTGGCGGCCTTTATCTTTATTACAATTGGCTGCCAAAGCTGTCGGTGGGCATTGGCGGCACTTTCGGGTACACCTGGGTCGATGAGCCAAGTACCAACCAAACTTTCGAGCAGGTAAATTTGCGCCTCAATTATGAGGCCACAGCCAAAATAAACCTGTACGCCTCGGCAGGTGTTGAGTTTCGTCAGTTTGATGGCAACCGCGATACGTACGACTCACCCGTGTTTGAAGTCGGGGTAGCTTATCATCCTTTTGTAGGTAGCTATATCTCCTTGGCGGCCGGCCGGCGGATTTACCCTTCCGGCTATGTCTCTAATCAGGATTTTGGGGCCACGTACGTGGCGGCCCGCTTTCAGCAGCGTCTATTCCGGCGCGTTTACTTGGGCTTGGGCGCCGGCTTTGAACACTCGAATTACTTCGCCACTGACCGGGACGTCAATGCGACACGGGATGACGACTACTGGTTTGTTGAGCCCTCGGTTGACGTGCTGATTACCAGGTGGCTGAGTGCCGGGGTGTATTACCTGCACCGCGAGGACAGCAGCAACCAGGACTTCTTCAGTTGGGACGATAACCAGGTCGGCGTTAGGGCGACGGTCAGATTCTAAATAGGGTTTGAATAGGTTGCGAGCTGGGACACGGGGATATTTGGCGCTGGCGCTCGCGTTCTCGCTGCCAGCGTTCATGTTGGCCCAAACCGTCCCAGGGACAGCCGCTTCCCAGCCTGCCGCCCCGTCTACATCGCGAGCGGCCGCCTCAATGCCCTCATCAAGCGGCGGAGTGAGCGCACCAGCGGGTTACATTTTGAGTCCTACCGACCAGGTGGCGGTCGAGGTTTTTGGTGAAGACGATCTGCGAACAAGCGGTCGACTGAACCCCGAGGGAAATCTGAGCGTGCCGTTGCTGGGGTCGATCCATCTGGCAGGATTAACTCTGACCCAGGCAGTTTCGAAGCTCACAGAGCTGTACAGCCGCGATTATCTGGTTAACCCGAAAATCAATGTCACGCTTCTCGGCTATGCAAGAAGGCGATTTTCAATTTTAGGTCAGGTAAATCATCCGGGCAGTCTCGAAATGCCTGAGAGCAGCCAGGAGGGTATCGACATACTGGAAGCGATCGCGTTGGCTGGCGGATATACGCGGATCGCCTCGCCGGAAAGAATAACTGTGCGACGACAGACCCCCACCGGGGATCAGACCTTTAAAGTTAATGCGAAGCGGTTCACCAAGGGAAAGGGCGGAGGTTTTCTCGTCCGGCCGGGTGATACGATCAACGTCGGCGAAAGTATTTTTTAGCCGGAATTCCTCGCCTTCGCCTTTGCGGACGCACTTCTTGGTGTAGGTTCCTGCCGATATTCTGCCGTGATTGACCCTGCCCAATCTCTGAGGGGAGCGACCGTTGCGCCCAAGTCTGACAAATTAGGCGCGCCTTTGACAGCGGAGTACGCGGACGAACTACACACGTTCGATTTTCGCCGGTATTGGCATTCTTTCCTGGAACGCATTTGGATCGTAGCGATTTGCGTTTTGGCTGGGCTTTTCCTGGCCCTGGGCAACCTCGCGCGGACGCCGAAGCTTTACCAAGCCCATACGGTTTTAGACGTGGAATTTGAGGAGCCGAGTTTCGTGCCAACCTCGGATTACGCGACGCGGACTCGCTCGATGTTTCTGGCCAGCGGAGAGGCACTCCGAACGATTGAACAAAATCTCACGAACCCAACACTTCTGGCGCGAGTTGTGCGCTCCGAAGGTTTGGCCCAGGACGGTGGACGTGCTCTTCTCGGCCAGAGTGTGGCTGCCAATAAAACTTCCAGCGCAACCGAGCGAGCGGAGCCGTCGCAGACTGCGAAGAAGACCCAAGACGCCAGTGGCGTCACAACGTTTACGCCGCTCGAAGATGGCTTGGGTCGAGCAATGGCGGGTATGGTGCATCCGGCGATCCGCCGCGGCACGCGCTTGATCGATTTGTACGTGACGCACAACGATCCAGCGATGGCACAGCGCCTCGTCGAGGCAGTCGGTCGTGAGTACATCCGCAACTCAATCGAGCGGCGCGCGTCGTCGAGCGAGTACGCATTGCGTTATTTGTTGGAAGAAGAAGAGCGATTGAAGGGAAACCTGCAAAAAAGTGAGGCGGCCGTCGCCGAATACAAGGCAAAAAACCCAGATGCTCTCCAACTCGGCGGCGGGACAGCCGCGACGGGCTCACAGGGCGCCGGCGGATCTCGGGGCGGCTTGGTAGAGGACAACCTGCAGGACATTAACACCAAATTGAGCGCGGCGAGGGCAGATGAGATTCGCCTCGAAGGTCAGCTCCAGCAAGTCGATCAGCTTGGCAATAATGTCGACGCATTGCTCGCGATTCCGAGTATCTCTGCCGCCCCAATGGTCTCTACCGCGCGCAATAATATTATACAGATCGAAGCGGCGATCACTACGCTAGCCTTACGATACAAGGAGAAGCACCCCAAAATGATGGCGGCCAAGGCGTCGCTGGCCGAGGCCAAAGACAAGCTCCGTCAAGCGGTTTTGGCGCAACGTCCCATTCTGAGCAATACCCTCGATCAAGTCAAAGCGACAGAGACCAGCTTGCAACAAGCTTTGCAAAACCAGCAGGGCGTCGCGGTCAACCTCAACCGCACAGCGATCGGGTATCAGGAACTGGCGCGGCAAGCCGAAACTGATCGTGCGTTGTACGAAAGCGTTCTTCGCCAGATCAAAGACACAAACTTGGCAAAAGACGTCAAGGCCAACGCAGTGAGCGTGATTGAGCATTCGCCGCTTCCCACCTCTCCTGTTAGTCCGCAGCCGAAGAAAACGATCCTGCTGGGGCTGTTGGGCGGGCTCGCTGTCGGTTTGGCTTTCGTTTTTGGAGTCGATGCGCTGGATCGCTCTATTAAAACTGTGGACCAGGCAGAAAGCACGCTGGGTCTGCCTGTTTTTGCAGCTGTTCCCGATACCACTGATGAGGGACCCGTTAGCCGACTGAAACGCCGAAGCAAAGCTTTCAAAAGTTCGAACTATCGCGTCGTGGTGGACACTCCTGAAAGTCCGGCGGCGGAAGCCTTCCGCAATTTGCGCGCTGCGCTTTCTCTTCTTGGTCCGGAAGCCGAGCGCAAAGTTTCCCTTTTCACCAGTGCTGTGCCCAATGAAGGCAAGAGTTTCACAAGTGCCAATTATTCGCTTGCATTAGCCCAGCAAGGTTATCGCGTTCTCCTGATCGATGGCGACCTCCGGCGGCCAAACATGCACAAGATTTTTCGGTTCCCGACTGCGCGAAATAATTCCCACGAAGACAGCGCGCCGGGAGTGACGGATTGCCTGGTGGGTGAGGCGGATATAGCTTCGGCGGCACGTCAAATTCCCGCTGGGGAAATCCAGCTCGTCGATGAGAGCATTGAGCGGACGGAAGACATTCTCGCCGCGACGGGCGGTCAGCTATTTGTCTTGGCAGGTGGACGACGCGCGCCCAATCCCGCTGAAATTCTTGCCGGGCCGTTCTTCGGGCAGTTGGTTGCTGAAGCCGCAACCCTGTTTGATCGCGTCGTGATCGATAGCGCACCGATCCTTGCAGTCAGTGACACTCTCCTCATGATGCCACATGTGCAAACTGCATGCATTGTGGTTCGGGCGGCAAAAACCCCCCGTCCAGCAGTGCGTCGCGCGATTACCTTGCTCGCGAAATCAGGAATTCGCCCGGCTGGACTGGTCTTGAATCGACTGCGGCGCGGTCGCGGAGTCGGCTATTATTACTACTACGCTTCGCATGGTTATGGCAAAGACGAGGGAGCGTATTCTCGCGGCTACAGCTATGATCGCCGATCCAAGTCGGACCACGAAGGTAACGGGGCGTAGTCGAGCATTGGGCACCAGCCCGACGGCGTAGTCGACGGCAATGCGTTCAACTTTGCAGCGAGCTTAACCTTGAATTTGATCCTTGCTGCTTATCTGAACCTTTCGTGCCACGACCTGCTTCCCCAGCAACAACCCAGATACGTTGCCATATACAGCTGAATCGATTCGATCTGAGCTGGAAAATCAACCAGCGCGTTCAGCGCCACTCCCATGAGTGCAATGATAATTAACGGTTGCAGCACGCGTCTGCGTGGCGTCCACTCGCGCCTGGCGTGTTGTTTGTAACTGCGAATGCTGACTGTTATTCCTCCGAAAAAGAGCAGCGCCCAGAAGATTTCGCCGATCCAACCCCATTCCAGTAGGGTCTGCAGATAATCCTCATGTAAAAATCTCCACGTGCCCGGCACCTGTTCGCTCCCACTGCGATTGTATATCGGAAATACAACACGGAACGTGCCTGGCCCAAACCCGAACAATCCGGCGTCTGGTAACGCACGCAGCGCTACGCGCGACGCCTGCCACCGAGCATCGTTAGGAATGTGCTGACTCTCGGACTGCCACCGGTTAAGTGCCTGTTCAAAATGACTGGCCTCCGCAAACGCAACGAGCGCTAAACCAATGGCCAGCGTTCCTGCCAAAGCGACACTCTTAGCACCCGCTACCTTGCGAAGAAGCAATGGTCCAAATTGCACGCAAATTGCAACCAGCAACAGGAGCGAAATCAGTTGAGCTATGCGCGAAGTATTCGCCAGCACTGCGGCTGTGGTTATGAGAAAAACGCTCGTCCATGTTGCGCGCATCCACGGATGGGATCCTCTGGCAAACGCCCGGATACCTAGTCCGGCACTCAGTGGCCACACCAGGTTTAAGAACGCGCCAGCATTACCGTGATAATAATAAGTCGCAAAAAAGGTGTTTATTCGAATCGGCCACGCTGTCTGTGGTTGCCAGAAAATCATTTGGGCGCCCGTGGCTTTCTGGAGCAAACCGAGGAATGCTATCGAACCCCCGACCAGGCCAATCACGTACCACAAGCGAAGCAACCCTCGGTTGCTTTGAGAAAGATCTGCGACAAACAAAATTATCCCCATAAGCAAAGCGCCTCGCATCATCCACGCAGCGCTGACCGGGTAATCAACAGATCCAGTCACAGGCGCCGCGAAATTATGTAGGGGCACAAAAACCAGAAAGTCCGAGTCGAACACTGACTTTGCGTTGAAGACCATCCAACCGCCCATGCAGATCAAAGCCGCCGTTAAAAACAATAGAAGCCGTGGAAATCCCGGCGTTCGCCTGCTTACAACCAACTCAATGACCCAAAGAACGAGTGCGGCGAGTAAGATCCAGTTCGTTACTTGGATGCTTTCAGATGTTGTGCCTCCGTACGCCCACGGCGCATAGGCGAGGGCGGCGCAGAAAATCCAACGTGATGCGCTACGCAGGAAATGGGAGATCACAGGTCAGATGCAGACATCAACGTCAAGCTCAACAGCTGTGCTTATCG
>DASXYB010000305.1:0-6662 GCA_036502745.1 Candidatus Udaeobacter sp. | reverse complement strand
AAGATCATTGCCATCTTGCGCTCGTTAGCGGCGGCAATTACTTCTTCATCACGAACCGAGCCGCCCGGCTGAATCGCGCAAGTCGCGCCAGCGTCGGCCGCGGCAAGCAGCCCGTCCGGGAAGGGAAAGAAAGCGTCGCTCGCGACCGCGCTGCCCTTGAGCGAAAGCCCACCTTCATTCGCTTTCCAAACCGCAATGCGCGAAGCGTCGACGCGCGACATCTGGCCGGCGCCAATCCCAAGTGTCCGGTCCGCCTTCGCGTAGACGATGGCGTTTGATTTCACGTGTTTGACGACACGCCAGCCAAACAACATCGCGTTCAGTTCAGCCTTCGTCGGCGGCCGCTTGGTCACGACGTTCGTCGTCAACTCCCCGTTAACATCTGCGTCTTGAACCAGTACACCGCCGCAGACCGAACGGAGATCGGTCGACGATCTTGCTTCTTTCGGCGGCGTCAATAACCGAATCAGCCGCAGATTTTTCTTCTTCTGCAAAACGGCGCGCGCTTCGATCTCAAAAGCAGGCGCGATGATTACCTCGCTAAAAATTTCGCTGATCACTTTAGCCAACGATTCGGTCACTGGCCGGGCGCAGACGATAATCCCGCCGAAGGGCGCCTGTTTATCCGTCGCAAAAGCTTTCTCCCACGCCTTGCGCAGATCTGGATCGGAGCCGACCCCGCAGGGGTTCGTATGCTTCAAGATCGCGACAGTCGGTGCTTCAAATTCGGCAATCAAATTCGTCGCCGCGCTTATATCGAGAATGTTATTAAAAGAAAGTTCTTTGCCCTGAAGTTTCTCGAAGTATTTGTCGAAATCCCCATAAAGCGCACCGTTTTGATGGGGATTTTCACCATAACGCAATCGCATCGCCAATGGCAGCGAAAGTGCAAAGGAGGCGTCGGTTTTCTGCTGTTTGTTCAGGAAACTGGCAATCACCCGATCATATTCCGCGGTCCTGTTAAAGGCTTTGATGGCGAGCCGCTCCCGAAGTTTCAGCGTCGTATCCCCATCGTGTTTGCTCATGTCCTCAAGCACCACGTCATAGTCTGCGGGATCAATGATGACTGTGACTGATTCATAATTCTTCGCCGCGCTTCGAATCATCGACGGACCGCCGATGTCGATGTTCTCGATCGCTTCCGCAAGAGTTACTCCATCCTTCGCGATCGTGGCTTCGAAAGGATAAAGATTGACGGCGACCAGGTCGATGGGATCAAAGCCACATTCACGCGCTTCTGCTTCGTGTTTAGTGTTCCCGCGCTTGTAAAGAAGCCCGCCATGCACGCGAGGATGCAAAGTTTTTACCCGCCCATCGAGCACTTCAGGAAATGCGGTGAAACTCGAGATCTCGCGCACCGGGATTTTTCCGTTCTTTAGCAGGACCGCTGTTCCGCCTGTGGAAATGATATCCACGCCCTGGCCTTCCAGTGCCCGAGCAAACGCGGCGATACCGGTCTTGTCAGAAACAGAAATCAGAGCGCGGCGAATTTTCATGAGAACGTTAAAGCGTTAAACGGTTGAAGGGTTAAAGCGGCAAATATGGCCGACGATGTCTTCGCTTCAACGCTTCAACGATCGAGCAGCACGTTCTTGGCCACAGGATACAGCACCGGGCAGCAGCCGATGGTTTCGCAAAATGCTTTGCTGAAATGACTCAGGCTCGAATAGCCCACTTCTGTCGCGGCTTCGGTGACGTTGTAACGGCCGGTGCGCAATAACTCAGCCGCGCGTTCCATGCGAACGTTCCGCAAGTACTGCGGAATCGTGTGACCGACTTCGCGCGAGAAAATTCTGCTCAAATAAAACGGGCTACAGCCCACCTCTTGCCCTAACACCTCCAGCGTCGGTGGGTTCACCAGATCGCGCGTGAGAATCTCCTTTACCCGGTCTACTCGCTCGCGCGCAAGCCGCTTCTGGCGCATGCAGAAAAATTCGGGATCCTTCGACGCAAAGAAAAACTGCGCCATAAGCTCCAACGCCTTCCCCTGATACCAGAGCACCTGTGCAGCTTTAGTCACCGGAGGCTGCGTCAGACTAGAGACGACGCTGTGTTGCTGCATCGTCATCGGACGCGCGGGGGCGATTACGTTCTCCTCTTTGTTTCCGAAAACTATGCGGCGAATCTCCGGTTCAAGATCGGATTCGTTCTGCGCAAGCTGGTTGCGCAAATGCCCGCGCGAAAATTCAAGCGTCACGAATTGGTGATGATCGTGTGCGCGCCGTGACGCCGCCAACGGCCCATTGGCGACAGCATAATAGCCGCAACTGCCTGGCAAATAATCACTGCGCGTGCCGCCGCCTCTTCCAACCGCTCCATGTCCGTTGAGGTTGAGACAAAATTCCAGGCTGTTTGGATGAAACGTGCGTCCCCAGTTAAACGAACGCTCAATGCGAAAATCATGCCACTCGATCGCGACACCGATCTTATCCACGTCTCCGTACAACGGACGCCATCCGCCTTTTACTTCGCGCCATGCGGCTTGTTCCGCTGCGCAACCAGGATTCATTGTGCGTCCAATTACGGGTGTAGGTGGGTAGAATGCAAGGAAGGTTTGACTTCCTGTAACGCTGCGCGATCCCATTTTCCCAGCGTTGAGGCTGCGTCATACGTGCTCTGAGCGAACGCAAGGAGAACTTCATCCGATTTCTCGGCGGTGCGCACGATGTCATATGGCAACATGAACTCCCGAAATTTCGGTTCGTAGAAAGCAACCGCCGGCTGGACTTTCGCTTCCGTAAACCCCGTTGGTTCCGGATAAGCGTAGGAATAAAAAATCGGTGTCGGCGCCACAGCGTTGCCGGGCCAAAAACCGAGACTACTCACCTCCTGGGAGTACGCCTCTCGCGTAATCGCGTCGGGCAGATGTGGGATGCCGCCAGGATGCGGTGGCGCCTGCCGCCCGGAAAAGCGTGTCACAGCCAGATCGAAGCTGCCCCAGAAGAAATGCACGGGACTGCATTTGCCACAAAACTGCGATCGAAAATTTTTGAACACTCGATCGCTCTGCACCAGAACCCGCCAGAATCGATTGGTGTATTCCCGATCGTAAGACCGATTCTCTTCATCTTCGTCGAACGGAATGGAATTCTGAATCTCGTTAGGCACTTTGTTAATCGTTACTGGCAGTTGAAGCTCGTCGAGAGTCTTCATCAAAGCCCGGTAAAAATCGGCAACGGAACGCGGCTTAAGTTCAATCATTCGTCGCTCGCCATCGCTCGTGTCGATTTGCAGTTGGTGATCGATGAAATCAAAGTTGATTTCGAACGTGCGCACGCCGTGCGGGATTGGGGACGTCGTTAGGCCTCGCGAAGTTACGTACAGCGTCACGTGCCATGAGTGGTTCGTCCACGGAGTGAGCACCAGGCGAACTTTCCCCACGATCTGCGTCCACATGTGCAGTGTCGTCGCGGCATCCGCCCATTCTGCAAAGGGCAAAGCCGGCCACGCGTTAGACATCTCCTTCACTTGTCTTGTTACTCGCGGTTAATGAAATCGGAAAATGATCGCCGCACTTTCTCGAACATTCCACGGGCTTCTTCTTGTGCTCTGTTGAAACCGTGTTTGATCGATCGTTTCGCGTTCCTGATGACGCCCGTCACCTCTCCTTGATGGTAATCGCCTTCGACGTCCTCCATCGTGGCACCAGCGAACATTCCCTCGGTTCGCCTCACCGTACCTCGCGTCCCGCCGATGTAAATCGTGCCGACAGGACGTGACAACCTGTTTCGAAGAGTCACAATCCACATCGGTTCACCGCGCTCGTCTGTGCGCAATGTGTAATCGGCTGTTGCAAAACTCATGTGCGACGCCTCGGCCGTATGACTCGCAACCGCGTACGCTCCGCTGGAATCCAAATTTAATCGCGACACATCGATCGTCGCTCCTTCGGTAGAACCTGCCACGTCGCGGTCTGCCTGGTTGTCAGAATCAATTCTGCCATCGGCAATTTCCAGTTCGCGCACGCCGCCACCCTGGGGGTCTTCCACAGCAATTTTCCATCTTTCCGGCTGCGGATCACCCTTGGTGCCACGGATCGACACAATTTGGTGTAGCGCGTCGCGACCGAATTCGCTGCCGAGCACTCGCAACGCTTCGTACGCAGTCGCGTTTTGTTGGGCCCAGACTGGCGTTGCCAAAAGCAAAAACGCAATCCACACTCGCCACATCGGGCAAAATTGAACAGCGCTTTGATCGACTGTCCATCGGCTTTTTGCATCGCAGCGACATCGCAGCGCATTTCAAATTACGCTCGCCCTTGAATCAACCGTCGAAATCTGCTCACGTCTTTCTGGGCTGGATGAAAAGAAGCAAAGTCGAATTTAGCAGTCACACTGCAAACCTCGCATTGCTGCGGAAATGCGTTCGCGAGTTCCTCAACGGCTATCCGTTCTCAGAAAAGGAGCGAATGTTCATGGTGCTCGGCGTGGATGAAGCCTGCACGAACGTCATCCGTTATGCCTATCGTTTACGCGACGATCGACTCATCTCCTTGCGAATGGAAGGATTGCGAACATGCGTGCGCATGCGCTTGCGTGATTATGGCGACAAAGTTTTCCCGCACGAAATGAAAGGCCGCTCGCACGACCTCGTCAAACCGGGTGGGCTCGGTCTACACTTGATTCGCTATGCGTTTGACGAGGTGTCTTATGTCCACAAGCGCCGTGGCACCGAGTTGGTGCTGACGAAGAATTTGGCGTAAAGCGTGCATGACGTTCTCGTGAATCGGGATCCATTTCCGGTCCTTGAATACGCTCGCGCTATCAATGTTAACAATGTAACGATTCACGATTAACACTGTGAGTATGAAACCGCCCGAGCCCGACGCTACTTTTGAAATTTCGCTGCGACCACCCGCGTTCAGCGAGTTCACCGGTCAGGTAAAGGTGCGCGAACGGCTGGAGCTGATGGTGGCAGCGGCTAAAAAGCGCGGCGACGTGCTCGAGCACATTCTCTTGAGCGGACCATCGGGACTCGGCAAGACGACGCTAGCCTACATCATCGCCAACGCGATGAGCGTGAATATCAAAAACACCAGCGGACCGGTGATTGAAAAGGCCGGCGAACTTGCAGGCCTCCTCACCAGCCTCGAAAAAGGCGATGTGCTCTTCATAGACGAGATTCACCGGCTGCAGCCAGCTATCGAAGAATATCTGTACCCGGCGATGGAGGATTACCGTCTCGACATCATCATTGATCAGGGACCGCAGGCGCGCAGTCTGCGTCTCAATTTGCCCAAGTTCACGTTGGTGGGCGCGACGACGCGCGCGGGAATGGTAAGCGCGCCGCTCCGTTCTCGTTTCGGAATGACGGCGCGGCTCGATTACTATGACGCCGAGGAAATGCAGAAGATCATTGTGCGCAGCGCCCACTTGTTAGGCGTGGAGATCGACGCTGCAGGCGCGGCCGAGATCGCGGCGCGTTCGCGCGGGACCCCGCGCACGGCGAACAATCTGTTGCGGTGGGCGCGCGATTACGTGCAGGTCAAAGCCGAAGGAAAAATCAGTGCCGAACTCGCCGATCACGCACTCGCGATGCTCGAGATCGATCGCGACGGATTCGACCAATGGGACAAACGCATCATCGAAACCTTGATCCATAAATTCAATGGTGGACCTGTTGGGCTGACTTCGCTTGCAGTCGCTGTGGGCGAAGAAGCGGGCACAATCGAAGAAGTCAATGAGCCCTATTTGATTATGGAAGGCTACATCAAGCGCACACCGCAAGGCCGCGTTGCCACCGCAAATGCTTATCGCAAGCTCGGGCTAAAGATGCCGGCAGGCGGCCAGACAGAATTATTTTCGGAACGCTAAAGCTGTCGAGCCGTTGAAGCGTTAAACGGCAAGAGCACATTGTCATCCTGACCCCGAATGCGTCGGGGTCGAACGATCTCGGAGCGCTGCCAACATAATGCCACGGGATTTCTAGACTTCGGTCGGAATGACGTTCAGTTGATTCAGGCATTCAACCTCCGCGTATAGTTTTCAAAGATTCTTCGATCGGCTCAGAATGACAATCGTGCTTTGATTTAATCCTGCCCTTCAACCTTCATCTATTTTACCAATACAAATGACCGCGGATTTCTTGCAGCAGGCTGCCAAAGTTCTTACTGTTTCCGAGCTGACCCGAAACATCCGCGGCGCACTGCACTTGTCATTCCGAGCGAAGTCGAGGAATCTCTGAATGTTTCTGAAATAGTAAGAGATGTCTCGACTTCGCTCGACATGACAGTAACCGCCGACCTCTTTCAACAGACATCCAAAGTCCTAACGGTTTCCGAGCTGACGCGAAACATCCGTGGCACGCTTGAGACAAAGTTTGCCGCGGTGTGGGTGCAAGGAGAGATCTCAAATTACAAATTGCATCCGAGCGGTCATCAGTATTTCACACTCAAAGATCAACGCGCACAAATCTCATGCGTAATCTGGCGAGACACGATGCTGCCGCCGCGCCAACCGCTTGGCGATGGCGCGCAGGTGCAAGTGTTCGGCACCGTCACGGTTTTCGAGGCGCGCGGACAATACCAGCTAAACGTTCAAATCATTCAGCCGCGCGGAGTGGGCATACTCCAGGCAAAGTTTGAAGCACTGAAGCGCAAACTTGAGGCAGAAGGACTATTTGTTGCGGAACGAAAACGGCCGCTGCCGAAATTTCCGCGCCGG
>DASXYB010000304.1:0-7700 GCA_036502745.1 Candidatus Udaeobacter sp. | reverse complement strand
TCTGAGACCGTGGCCAGCCAGGTGGCGGCTGGCGAGGTGGTAGAACGCCCGGCATCAGTCGTAAAGGAGTTGGTTGAAAACAGTCTGGACGCCGGCGCTCGGAATATCGATATCGCTATTCGTCGCGGCGGAATTTCACTCGTTCGCGTGATCGATGACGGCTGCGGCATGGACCGCAATGACGCGCTGCTTTCGCTTGAGCGACATGCGACGAGCAAAATTCGTTCTGCTGCCGACCTAGAAGCAGTCGCGACGCTGGGGTTTCGCGGCGAAGCCTTGCCTAGCATCGCCAGTGTGTCGCGATTCCGGGTGAGTACACGCGAAGCCGACGAGATCGCCGGTACAGAAATTATTGTTAACGGCGGCAAAATCGATGTTGTGCGAGACGGCGGTGAAGCCCCAGGCACGCAAGTCGAAGTGCGATCTCTTTTTTACAATCTGCCAGCGCGTAGAAAATTTCTTCGTTCGGAGAATACCGAAAGCCGCAACATCGAACATCAGATTCATTTGCAAGCGATCGGTCATCCTGAGATCGGCTTCTCGTTGATGCGCGACGATCGGATCTTGTTCCAGTTGCCGTCTACCGCGACGCTCGCTGATCGGATACGCGACTTGTACGGCGTGGAATTGTTGCAGCGCCTGATTGAAGTAAACGGCGCTGCCTCCCCAAAAATTCGAATCAGTGGTGTTATCGGTCAGGCAGGCCTCAGCCGGCAAAGCCGCAGCCAACAACTCGTGTTCGTGAACGGACGTGCGATTGAAAGCAATCTCATCACTGGAGGCGTCCGCGAAGGCTATCACACAGCGCTTATGAAGGGGCAATATCCTGTTACATTTCTTTTTGTTGAGCTCGATCCCGCAGCTGTCGACGTGAATGTGCATCCGGCAAAACGCGAAGTCCGTTTTCGCGATCCCAACAGCGTGCGCGAAGCGGTGGTTCGATGCATTCAGCAGACACTCGAACACGCTCGGGCTAACTGGCAGGAAAAATTTAGTGCACCAAGCCGGCCGATGCTTGCTGCTACGGATTCTGTTAAAGCAACTCCCGACCTAACCCTGCGATCCGAAGTAGCTGCGCCGGAAGCGACGCATCGCGAATTGCCGCGTCTTGCTGCTGTGGCCGGGGACGTTGACGCGCGACGGACCCGCGCACCAGCTTCAGACATTGTAGGGCAGGCGCATCGCCTGCCTGTCGCACTCACCGATTCGGCAACCGATGCGGTTGCCCTACAACGAGAACCCGGCAAAGCCGCTCAACAGCAATTCGAGATCATCGGCGTGCTTAGCAAATTGTATGTTCTGATGGAAAATGCGAACGGCCTTGTTCTGGTTGATCAACACGCCGCGCACGAGCGCGTGCTGTTCGAAGAATTGCGACGCAGAATGGAACAGCAAGGAGTGCCCACGCAGAAGTTGCTTTTGCCGCAAACATTTGATGTGCCGCCGCGCGACGCCGATTGGATCGAGCAAAATCTGTCGGTTTTGCAGAGGATGGGAATCGGAATTGAGAGTTTCGGTCCGGACACATTCAAGATCGACAGTCTCCCCAGCTTTCTCGATGTGTCGGATGCAGCGCAATTCATGCGCAAGGTGATTGACGATTTGAAGGGCGCCAGCAACAACGCTTCAGCGATGCGGTTAGGCGAAGAAATGATCGCGAAAACCGTTTGCCGTCACGCGGTCAAAGCCAACGATCCGTTGCGTTATCCTGAGGTGGAAAAGTTGATTCGAGATTTGCTCGACTGCGATCTCCCTTACTGCTGTCCGCATGGTCGGCCAACGATGATCCAGATTTCACTGGCCGAATTGGAGAAAAAGTTTGGCCGCAAAGTCTGAAATTTCTGGGGGGCGCACGTGCCTCGCGAGCTTGTCGACAACAAAAATATTTGTCCTGCAATCACAGGACAATAAATCGCTGCGTTCTCGGTTCGAGCGGAATTCCGGTCGGGACAATTGACCGTACGGAAGCGCTGCTTGCCATTTCGGATGCGCGCAGGTTTAATTTGCCGCGGTGAAGAAAATCGAGGCCATTATTAAACCATTCAAGACGGAGCCGGTGCGAGAAGCGTTGATGGCCGCGGGCGTAGAAGGAATGACTTTGAGCGAAGTAAAAGGATTCGGCCGCCAGAAGGGACACAGCGAGATTTATCGCGGCACGGAGTACACCGTGGATTTCCTTCCAAAGATTAAATTTGAGATTGTGATCTCGGATGATCGAGCCCAGCGCGCGGTTGAAGCAATTCTAGAAAAAGCCAAAACCGGAAAAATCGGCGATGGCAAAATTTTCGTGACTGAGGTTGAAGAAGCGGTCCGTATCAGAACCGGTGAACGAGGCATGGAAGCGGTGTGAGGCGCGGAGCGCCCACGCATGAAATGTCATGTCGAGCGAAACCAACGATCTTTGTGTAGTTCTGTTGGCGCTTGCACGATCATGAACCGAGATTCTTCGCTTCGCTCAGAGTGACAGTGATCGATAAGGTTTAGGCAAAAAATATGCACGACTACTTACTCTCCGTGTTTCTCGGCGTCGTCGAGGGATTGACCGAATTTCTTCCTGTGAGTTCCACTGCGCATTTGCGCATCTGCGAAGCGCTGCTGCATATCGATCTGCATGAACCGTTCTGGAAAATGTACACCATCCTGATCCAGCTCGGTGCCATTCTTGCTTTGCCGGTTTATTTCTGGGGACGCATTATGCGACTTATTCGCACGTTTCCGCGAGGCGAACGCGGCAATCGCACCATCTTGACGCATCCCTTGAGCCTCACGCTTATCGCATTTGTGGTGACTGCGCTTCCCGCGTGGGCCCTGGCAAAAGTCATCGGCAAGAACCTGGAAAATCTCTGGGTGATGGCCATGGCGCTTCTCATTGGCGGCATCGTCATGTGGATTGTTGACGCCGTTTTCACCCGGCCACGTACGATGCACATGGAGGAAATGACGGTGCCGCAGGCGGTCTGGATCGGTGCCGCGCAAATTCTATCTGCTGTTTTCCCTGGCACATCGCGGTCAATGTCCACGATTGCTGCCGGACAAGTGGCTGGTATGTCACGACCGGCCGCACTCGAATTTTCGTTTTTTTTGTCGATGCCGACAATGGCGGTCGCCGTGGGATACGATTTTCTAAAAAGCGTGATACCGCACCATCACGAAGCGGAGATTGCGCCGCTAACGATCACTCCGCAGCAATGGGTCGTGATCGCGATTGGTTTTGTGGTTTCATTTTTCGTCGCGCTTGTAGTCGTCGCATGGTTCATGAATTGGGTTCGCTCGCGCGGGTTTGTGCCATTCGCGGTTTACCGGATTTTGCTCGGTCTCGGTTTGTTGACGCTGTTGATGCGTGGAATGATGTGATGGCTATATGAAACCCAACGTCATTCTTCCCGACCTGCAAAGCGCGGTCATTTGCGAGGACGTACGCTGTGAAGTTAACGGCATGCAAACCCTCGTGGGTGTGCTGAGTGTGATCCCGGCGCCCTCGTTACCTATCAATTACCTGCGGCTTTGCATCTGGAGCCGATGGTGCAGCGGCTCCGGCACATTTCACCAAAAATCTCGCCTCGTGGGCGTTGACGAACAGCAGGTAGTCGCGCAGGCGGAGGTTGAGTTCGTGCTCAAAGAAATGGAAGGCCATGCGACCAATGTCCATTATTTTGGCGGTGTGCAGTTTCAACAGTACGGGATGCATCACGTCGAGATTTATCTCGAAAACGAATTGCAGTTGCGGTTTCCGTTGCCGGTGATTCAGGTGCAGCAGCGTCCGCCTGGTTGAATTCGGTAAGGTCTCATGAACGAGGGGTTGTGAATGGGCTGAATCGGTTAGCACGCGGCATCATGCTGAAACGGTTTTTCCGGGCAATTCTCTGCAGTGTTGTTCTCATCGGCAAAATACATGCGCAGGAAGTAATCGTTGCCCGCGAAAAAAAATCCGAGCCCGCCAAGCAAACACAGCAGCCTTCTGAACAGTTTCCTTCAGAGTTCACGGCACCGGCACCACGCAAATCCAAGTCGCGCGAGAAGAAGTCCGTGCCTGCAAGACTTACGCTTGAAGAAATGCGAGCGGCTGGGGCACGTGCTGCAGAAGGATCGAATGACCGATCTGTTTCTCAATCAACGAGCGTGCGCGAGCCGGATGTCGAGAGCGCTCCGGTCCCCGATCCCACTGTTGCTGAAACGCACAAGCCGGTGAAAAGAGAAACACCTGTTGAGCAAAGGAGTTCATCTGGTGCCGCCAGATCGCGAGCTACAAACGTTGAAGGGATGGGCCCGATTCGGCCTACACTGATGGAATCGGGACGAGAAACGGCGAGCCCTTCTCCGTCTGGACGGTAAACGGCACCTTGCGCCGAACTCAGGTACCGAGGGCAATCCTCTAGTGCGCCATTAGCTGCAGATGCAAAGCGGTGCGCATACGCGGCTAATTCGAAAATCTGTTGCGCCGCGATGCCTCTAACTTATTATCTGTGGGCAAGTCCCGACTGTGTCCCGAAGGATGCGTCGGGAAAATTTTTTGCCCTTTTTCGATTTCACATGGCTAACACAATCCTGATCGGAATGCAGTGGGGCGACGAGGGCAAAGGCA
Organism: Candidatus Udaeobacter sp.; assembly: GCA_036502745.1. GTDB lineage: Bacteria > Verrucomicrobiota > Verrucomicrobiia > Chthoniobacterales > UBA10450 > Udaeobacter. The sequence goes on along the minus strand of DASXYB010000304.1, from coordinate 3,118 downwards.
AAATTATCGACGTGCTTACTGCCAAGGCGGACATCGTTGTCCGCAGCCAGGGCGGCAATAATGCGGGGCATACAGTCATTCACCGCAGCGCGAAGTACGTGCTGCATTTGATTCCGTCGGGAATCCTGCGTCACCGCAAAGTCTGCGTGATTGGAAACGGCGTGGTTATCGATCCAGTCGCACTTGTGGCCGAGATAGATGGCATGCGCCAATTGGGAGTTAACATCGACAAAAATTTACTGATCAGTGATTGCGCGCATCTGGTTTTGCCGTATCACCGCATTCTCGACGAGCAGCGCGAGCTGCGCCGGGGACGTATTGGCACCACCAAACGGGGAATCGGTCCAGCCTACGGAGACAAGGCAGCACGCACCGGCTTGCGCATGTCAGATCTGATGCAACCGATTGTGTTTTCGAAAAAATTGCAGGCCAAGATAAGCGAGAACAACAGAATCCTTCAGGCGCTCGGTGCGAAAGCAATCAGTTTTCGTGACGTCAACGAAATCTATCTTGCTGCCGGCGAAAACTTGCGGCCGTATGTGACGAACACGGTAGTTTACCTGCACCGCGCGATGGATCGCGGTAAACAGATCTTGTTCGAAGGCGCGCAGGGAACATTCCTCGACATCGACCACGGCACATATCCGTATGTGACTTCCTCAAACACGACCGCGGGCGGTGCGTGCACTGGTACCGGCGTTCCGCCGCATCGGATGGATCGTGTCGTCGGCGTGATGAAGGCCTACTCGACGAGAGTGGGGGATGGCGCTTTGCCTACGGAGGATGCGCAGTTGGCGCAGATGTTTCACAATCTCGGCCGCGAATTCGGCGCGACAACGGGACGCAAACGCCGTTGCGGTTGGTTCGACGCCGTTGCAGCTCGTTATGCAGGCATGATCAATGGCATCGACGAAATCGCCATCACTAACCTGGATGGATTAGATCAGGTCGATCCGATTCGCGTTTGTGTCGGTTACCAGCTCCACGGAAAACGGCTCAATGTTCCCCCGTGCGATGCAACTCAACTCGCGAACTGCGAGCCGGTATACGAAGAAGTCGCTGGCTGGAACACGGCTATACACACTGCACGCAAATTTTCGCAGCTTCCTTCGGCCGCGAGAAAATATGTCAGATACATCTCCGAGCTGGCTGGTGCAAAACTCTCCATGGTGAGTGTTGGTCCCGCGCGCGGGGAGACGATTATGTTGTGACCTCACCGCTCGCTTTCGCTACGCCGGAATGACGAAGCACGAATGCCGAATGACGAAACAAAATCGAAGCACGAATACCGGAAAAACGTTCGCCGTTTGATCGTTCGTCATTCCTTCGGGCTTCGTCATTGAACGTCATTTGCCTCTTGTCCGGAAATTTCACAAGTTAGGCGTTCACCATGTCTTCCAGCATTAAGACTGTTCCCCGCCACATCGCCATAATCATGGATGGCAATGGTCGCTGGGCCAAGGGCCGCGGATTAGCTCGAATCAAAGGTCACGAAGCCGGTGCTCAGGCAGTGCGAGAATGTGTTGAAGGTTGCGGCGAGTTAAAGGTGGAATATCTGACGCTATACGCGTTCTCCGCTGAGAACTGGCAGCGGCCCAGAGCTGAAATCATCGCGCTGATGCGTTTGCTGGAAAAATTTCTAAGGGAGAAAACGCCAGAATTGCTCGAGAAAAATGTGCGTCTTCAGGCGATTGGTCGATTGACTGATCTGCCCCATGGCGCGCAGGAACAACTTCACAAAAGTATCGAGCAAACTTCCGGCAACACTGGTCTCATCCTCATCCTGGCGCTTAGCTACGGCGGTCGACTCGAGATTATCGACGGCATCAAAAGTTTGCTTCGCGCAGTCGAACTGGGGCACATTGACCGGGCAATGATCGACGTGGAGATGTTCAGCAAACATCTTTACACGCGTTACTACCCCGATCCTGATCTTCTTATCCGCACGTCCGGCGAAATGCGGCTCTCGAATTTTCTGCTTTGGCAAACTTCCTACACGGAGATGTACGTCACCCCAAAGCTGTGGCCTGACTTCAGAAAGCAAGATCTCTTCGCTGCAGTCGAAGAATTCGGCAACCGCCAGCGACGTTACGGAGCGGTGGGGTAAAACCGGCAACCGAAGTTCTCATCCGGCATGCAAATGGCAGTTCGGACTCGTCGTTGAAGAAGCCGAAAGCGTAGCCAAACTGCTTGCCACCCGACAAGTAGGTACGGCATACAGCGTGCGCTACGACCAAGTGAACGCGATGTTACTCAACGAATTGCTCAAAGAGCGACTCAGGGAAACCTCGCGGACGCGCACGAGGACGAGTCTTCTACGGGATCCCCGTCTATCGATGGCGGCGTGTATGCCGGTGAGGCGCTCGCGCAGGGGAAGGACTTGGTGAGGGCGTAAGGCTTGGGGTAGCTATGGGTATTGCCTTTGGTATAGGCGAAGCTGTGAGAGTTGGAGTCGAGGATTGTTCCGGCGTCGGACTTGAAGGCTGACTAGCTCGCTGGGATGAAATCAGTGCGTCTGTTAGCACATCCAAGCGCGACGCATATCTCGCCAGGACGATGGTCAAAAACACCAGGCTCCCGGTCAACACAGCGGTTGTTATCGCAAACCATTTGATCCATCGCGAATCACTCATGGGAAAACATAAATGACAAACGGTTTACTGCCAAAATCAGACAACGACATCAGTGTCAACGACAACTCATCTGGAACTGCGGATAGAACGCGGGCCAGCTTACCAAAATTATCGAAATGGCAAAGCGCGTCACACGGTTCATTGAACTGTCAGTGCAGAGGCAAGTTGCATGCTCTGCCTGATTGTGAATTTGCTGTCTCCAAACTATAAACCTTACTAGACTCAGGTATGCGATTGATTCTTGGACTCGCTTTTGCGTCCGCCGCCTTGTTACTGATTTCAACTGCTGCCGTGGCTGGGGAGTGGCCAAAGGGATATGTGGTCCATGAAAATTCCGAATCGCCTGACCACCAGTTCGGGCTGTTGGTTCCCGGATCTGATCCGGAGGAAGCCAGTGAGGACGATTCTGATACAGCTAATTACCTCGCAAATCTCAAAACACGCGAATTTGTCGGCAAACTTGCGGACGCCGATTACTTCGAGAG
>DASXYB010000303.1:0-6346 GCA_036502745.1 Candidatus Udaeobacter sp. | reverse complement strand
GTGATTTTTCTCGTCGCCAAACATCTGCTCTGGGCCGAGCACGAATACGCCGAGCCAATTCGCGCGGTTCCGCTGGGCAAAGCGCGTACCGTGCGCGAAGGCTCCGATATCACCCTGGTAGCATGGGGCAACACAATCGAGAAATCGCTCGAAGCCCTTGACAACATCAGCAACGAGATCAGCGTCGAACTGATCGATCTGCGCTCAATCGTCCCATGGGATGCGGCTGCAATTGAAGAATCCGTTCGCAAGACGCGCCGGCTCATTGTGGTTCAGGAGGACACGGAAAATTGCAGCGTGGGTCAGATGATTATCTCCCATATCAGCGGTAACGCTGCGCTTTGGAACGAATTGTTTAGCCCGCCCATTCTCGTCAGCAAACCGAATGTGGTGATTGGTTACAATCCAATCTACGAATACGCAGCGTTGCCGGACGTGGAGCGGATCGTAACAGCAATCAGGCATTCGATCTCAACCAAACATGGGCGCACAACTGTAGCTGCGAGCGGTCACCGCGCGCGTTCGGCTGAAGAATCAAACTTTGCGCGGCGGACGCCATCCGCCGTCGCCAAGGCTACGGCGAACACGCCGGCCGCGGCTCCAGCACAGACAACTGAGCAACACGTGCAAAGCATCACCGTCCCGGTCATGGGCGAAGGGATTCGAAATGCGAAAATAGTTTCACTTCTCAAACAGCCTGGAGAACAGATTCAGCTGGATGACGAATTGTGTGAGGTGGAAACCGACAAGGCCGTTTACCCGATTCAGTCATCTTTCGCAGGAGTGATGGGTGAATGGAAAACAAAGATCGGCGATACCGTCGAGATCGGCGAGGAATTAGGCACTATTGCCACGAGCGAACCAGCGTTTGCGGAACAATTTGAAGCAGCGGCTACAGAATCAGCCAAACGTGCAACTGTGGAGACAGCCGTTTTAGCTGTATCGCCTGACGACAGCGCGCGACGCGCCCGCCATTACAACGTTGAACCTGCGCTTTCGCCGACTATTACGCGCAAACTGAATCGCGTTATTCCAGCCAACCTCCAAATCGACGCGCGTTGGAACGTAATTCGCGAAGCGCGCCAGGCAGTGAAAAAGACGGACCCGGAGCAGGCTCCCTCCCCTTCGGTCATGATCGCATGGGCGGTCGTGCGGGCGATGGAAAAACACGCGCCGTTTCGCCGGCTAGTTCTCGAAGACGATCAGATCGTGCAGAATGACGATTTCGACCTGGGTATTGCCGTCGCGCTGGAAGGCGATCGGCTTGCAACCGCAGTAATCACAACTGCAAATCAGAAGAGCTGGCTGCACTTCATCGCTAACTACAACGAGACAGTCGCCGCTACACGCGGCGGTCGCGTTGATGCGATGAACGCGCCGGTCGTTATCACGAGTCTGGGTGCATTTGAAGTGAAAGCCGGCGCGCCGCTTGTTGTGCCTCCATCAGTCGGCACGCTGTTTGTTGGGACTGCGCACCGTGAATTACTTTCAAACAAAAACAAAAATGAGAGTGCTGAAGTCATCACGCTTTCGCTGACCTTTGATCACCGCGTCGTAAACGGTGCCGGGGCAGCGGCGTTCGCAAACGAAATTAAAAAACAAATCGAAGCGTTTAAAATACCGAAGCTGGAAAAACACGCAGCTTCGTTATGAGCTAATTAAGATCGCTTGCGAGGCTTTCGCCGTTGCTGGCCATCGAGGGGCATAGCGCGCTCAATTAACAAAGCGTTGATATGATTAGGCGCCTCCTTGGGATCCTTGGAATCGATCACCACGACATAAGATCCCTTCGGCGGTACCAAAATGAAATCTGGATGCGGGATCTCAAAAGTTTCGCCGCTTACAGTGCGAATCTCATACGGCACAAACGGCACAGTGTGATTGAATTTGCGAATGGATTCGATTACCACGAGAAGAAGATAATTCTCCGGTACCGAGTTTTCAAGATCTTCGCTAGAACAGCGTCTCCCGCGCGAATTCCGCCGTTACGTCCAGTAAGACCCCGATCTTCGAAAATTTAAGTACGGTCGATCTTCACGACCGCACAAAGGAACATCAACGGGAGGGAATCTTATGGCACGAAAACTCGATGAAAAAAAAGTGGCCATCCTTGTGGCGGATGGTTTTGAACAAGTGGAAATGACAAAGCCCCGTAAGGCGCTCGATGAAGCGGGGGCGCAAACGAAAATCGTATCGCTGAAATCCGGAAAAATTCAGGGTATGAATCACGCGGATAAAGGTGACAAGTTCGATGTAGATCTCACGCTGGATCAAGCGCGTCCCGAGGAGTTTGACGCGTTGTTGATTCCCGGCGGCCTTTTTAATCCTGATGTCATGCGCACCAACGAGAGGGCACTGAACTTCGCGCGCCATTTCTTTCGTGAAAGCAAACCGGTCGCGGTCATCTGTCACGGGCCGCAGGTCTTAATCAATGCGGATCTTGTTCGCGGAAGAAAAATGACCTCCTGGCCGGCAATTCGGGTGGATATGCGCAATGCGGGCGCACGCTGGGTCGATGAGGAAGTGGTCGTTGATAATGGCTTGGTTTCGAGTCGCAAACCCGACGACATTCCAGCCTTCAATCAAAAAATGATCGAGGAATTCGCTGAGGGGCCGCACAAATCCGCCGTAGCTGCGTAAGCGATCTAAATTCCATCGCACTTTGTAGGGCGTCTGTGTCAGACGCCAGCTCCTTTGATCAGGCGTTGGCGTTTCACAGAAACGCCCTACAATTGTTTTGCCGCTGCAGCGCGCGCCATGACCACCGCCAACAAGATTACCGTTGTTCGAATTCTGATGATCCCGGCTTTCGTCGCAATGGCGATTTACTATGGCGAAAGCGTTAAACGCGGCAAACCGCTCGAGTGGCAACGGTTCGCAGCTATCGCAATCTTCATCCTGGCTGCGATGAGCGATGGACTCGACGGCTACGTGGCTCGGCAATATAACCAACGCAGCAAGCTCGGAGTCATTCTCGACCCCATTGCCGACAAGGGATTGTTGCTCAGCGGCATTATCACCCTCAGCCTAACAAGTTGGAATGAGTTCGAACCGGAGAGCGGAAAATTCCCAGTTTGGTTCCCGGTGCTCGTCATTTCGCGCGATGCCATTCTCCTGGTCGGTACGCTTGTCCTGTATTTGCTCAACGGAAAGGTGCACGTAAAACCACACTGGACCGGAAAGATCGCGACGGTTTTGCAGATGGTCGCTATTGGATGGGTGATGCTGCAGCTGCACATTGTTCCCGTACTTTACGTTGTCCTTGCAGCCGGCGCGTTCACAATGGTTTCAGGGATTATTTACGTTACAGACGGCGTTCGTCAGTTGCAGGTGGAAGGGCACGCGCATGCGGCCAAACCCTAGATGCGAGCTGTTTCGGTGAATGATGGCAATGCGCTGCGCAGCGTGGCGATCGTTGGCCGGCCGAACGTAGGCAAGTCTGCGTTGTTCAATCGTCTTGTCGGCCGGAAAATTGCAATTGTTCACGATCAGCCCGGCATCACGCGAGATCGCATTTCGGGAACCTGCACTCGCAGCGAGCGGCCGTTCACACTTTGGGACACCGGCGGAATTTTCGGCGCAGGCGAATCCCAACTGACCCAGCAGGTGCGCCACGCCGCCGAAAAGGCGCTGCGCGAGAGTGATGTTCTACTTTTCGTCGTCGACGCAAAGCAAGGTTTGTCGCCGATCGATGGGGAACTGGCCCGCATGCTGCGCAAATCACAAAAACCAGTCATGCTGGTGATTAACAAAATAGACACCGACAAGCACGACCCGTTGGCGGCAGAGTTTGATTCGTTAGGCTTCGACAAAGTGGTTTCGGTCAGTGCAGAACATGGCCGGGGCGTGTCAGAATTACTGGAGGTAATCGAAGGGCTACTCCCCTCGCCTGCTAACATCAAAGATCCAACATGTGTGCGCAATAGCTTCGACGAAAGCGGATCGGACCCTGAGCATTCAATCGGGATCGCTATCGTCGGTCGGCCGAATGTTGGTAAGTCTTCGCTTATCAACTCTATCGTGCGCTCCGAACGCGCCATTGTAAGCGAGCTGTCGGGCACAACGCGCGATGCCATCGATATAGTATACGAACGTGACGGCTTGAAGTTCGTTTTTATCGACACTGCCGGGATCCGCCGTCGGGGAAAAGTTTCCAGCTCGGCTGAGGTTTTCAGCGTGATGCGCGCTGAACGCGGCATTCGCCGCGCTGACGTTTGCATTCTCGTTGTCGATCTCACAATGGGGGTGACAGCACAGGACAAACGCATTGCCGGACTAATCCAAAAGGCGCGGAAGCCAGCCATCATCATCTTGAACAAATGGGACTTGGTTAAGCCGAGGCGCGGGGAAAAGCAGTCGCGCAAGCAACTAATCGAGGAGACGCGTTCAAAAATTTTCTTCCTCAAGTACGCTCCGGTGCTAATCACGTCTGCGTTCACCGGCGAAAATGTCGATCAGCTATTTGCATTGATCGAAAAACTCCGACACGTGGCGCGGAAGCGCATCGGCACGGGAGTTCTGAATCGTTTATTCCGGCAGGGCTTTGAAGCGAATCCACCTCCATTGGTGAAGGGCCGCCGGCTGAAGTTGTTTTATGCGACGCAACCAAGAAACGGCGGTCGTCCCGGGCGCACTCAAATCGACGAAGGCGACCAGTCCGCTGAAGAATCGCTTACCCGAGTTCCCTCCCATAAATCGCGGGATAATTTCGTACCGCCGGAATTCGTTCTGTTCGTAAATGACCCTAAGTTGATGACGGAAGCATATCGCCGTTACCTCGAAGCTCGCATCCGTGAAGCTGAACCGTATTCCGGGTTGCCGATCATTTTGACACTGCGTGCCCGCGCCAGAGAAGTCGGGCGAAGCTGATTTTGCAGTCTGGAAAGACTGGCTACTGCTCCGGCTCCTGGCGGTATGGAAGATTTGCGCGAAGCGATGCAAGAATGTTTTCGCTGAGTTTGATGCCGTCGGTGTCCCCTTGGGTGCGCGCTTTGCTCAAAGCTTCTTCGCCGGTAGTGACAGCGCGCGAAAAATCTTCGGTGTCCGCGTAAGCCGCAGCGAGCGTAGCGAGAAGAGCAGGAATGCGGCGGTTGGTAAGCACACAAGCTCGCTCGGCCAGACGAACTGCCTCCGCACCGTCACGCGCATTAGAGTCGAGATAAGTCGCAAGAAACCACGCAACTTCGTCGAGCATTCGGGGTGAATCCGGCGCATTTGCCGCGACATCATGAAGTCGTTGCAATCCATCAGGCGCTTTGGCGAGCGACCACACGATTTGGTGGAGTTGACCAAGCGCTTCCTCAGTGTTCGACTGCAACATCATTACATAACCGAGTTGTCGCGCGGCTGTAACCAGGTCACCGCTCTGCGCCATTGCCATCGCGAGAGAAGAATGAGCCGCAGCGTCGAAGGGCGATATCGCTAGCCATTCCGGTCCGAGCGCGGCCACTTCCCCATAGCGTCGCGATTCCAGAAAACACTTTATCAGCACCTGGTACGCTGAAAAATTTTCCGGTCCGAGGTCGATTGCACGGCGGGCTTCCGTAATAGCGCGTTCCATGTCGGTGCGCTTCGCTGCAATCGCAAGGTTGAGGTGGACCGCGGAATGTGTAGGAGCCAACTGAACTGCGCGTTCAGCTTCCTTCACGGCTTCCGCGTCATCGCCCAGTTGGCTCAAGCTCAACGCGCGATAGCCATGAGCCGAAGCGTTCAAAGGATCGGCTTCAACTGCTTTGGCTGCTTCGGTGGCGGCCTGCTCGATTTTACCTTGCTGGCCAAGAACCTTTACTGCGTACAAATGCAGCGGTGCCGAAGCAATAATGCAGAACGTCATTAAGCTGTTGAGCGCCCAAATGACCAGGAGCGTGCCGATAATGAATCGAACACGTGGCCATCTGTTGGTCACTGTTTCGAAACCAACTGCGCCAAACAAACAAAGCGACGTCAGAGCAGATAATCCGTAAAACGCTTTGGCCTGCGTGTACGAGGGAACCTTAAGAGTCATAAAACACAAGCTCAGCGCGACAATGACAGGCAACGCGAGCAACAGAAACAGCTCGACCGACGGTTTTCGAAAAAAGCGGACACCTGTGACGCCGGCGCCGACGAGAAGCAAAACTGTCGGAACTACACCGCATACGTAACCTCCGATCATCGGGCTCAGGTTCCACGCGACGTTCACGCTCGCTGCGCCGCCCGACAAACCGTCGCCCCACAAAGTTGAATAAATCCCGTCCGCAACTCCGGCAAACCCGCTGAATAGTGGAGTTATTAACGAACGTCCGAAGCGGAGGTAATCGGCTGCTGTGTGATAGGCGGGATCCTGCCACCAGGTGAATCCGCTTAT
>DASXYB010000302.1:0-5388 GCA_036502745.1 Candidatus Udaeobacter sp. | reverse complement strand
TCGGGCGCGGTGGCGAATTCGACGAGTTGTTCTTCGTTGTAAATGTTCGGCAGCGTGGAAGCGACGCGATCGTCTGCCAGCAACCATTGCAATGCGGCCTGACCTAACGTACGCTCGGCATTTTCGAGAAATCGTAATTGCTCAACTTTCTTGACGCCGTTCAAAAGCCAGCTCCGCGGCCGGTGGCTGCGATGATCCGTCGGCGGAAACTTGGTCTCGGCGGTGTACTTCCCTTCCAGCATTCCGGATGAATGCGTTACGCGAATGAGAAACATTGTGTCTTTGCCGGCGTCCGTCGCCGCATCGTGAAATGCGCGACCGGGATGTTGCTCAAGCATGTTATAAATGTGTTGGACGCTGGTGAGATCGCGCTCGCGAATGCAATTCACTGCCTCGTACAACCAGCCGATCGCCGGTCCCAATGCAATGCCGTAATATCGAACTTTTCCTTCGCTCTTTAATTTGTCGAGTGTCTTCCAGAGGGAGTCATCGTACACCTGCTCCATCCGGATGTTATGCAATTGAAGCAGATCGATCCGGTCGGTCTTCAATCGTTTCAGAGCCGCGTCGGTGGCGCGTGTGATGGCTTCCGGAGAAAAATCCTGCGGAATTTCGCGCTGTCCGCGTCCACGCGCTTCGCCGTGATGCACAAAATCGTAGCCAACTTTTGTGGCAATCACGATTTCATCCCTCTGATTCGGGAAAGCTTTCGCAATCAACTCTTCGCTTAATCCATTTCCGTAGGTGTCAGCTGCATCGAAAAGCGTCATCCCAAAATCGAACGCCTTATGCATCAATGCGATCGCTTCGCCTTCCGTGAAGTTTCCCCACCAACCGGTAGAAATTGTCCACAAACCAAAGCCGACCTCGCTGACTGTCAGATCGGTGCTTTTATAAGTCCGGAAATGCACGCACGTACTTAAACACAGCGAGCGCAGAGGTCACGGAGAGAATTCCGTCTGTGTAACCTCCATGGTCTGCGTGGTAGAATTGAAGCGTGACTCGAACACGAGACGCTGCATTGTTGATCGTAGCGCATGGCTCGACTGTGAATCCCGATTCGAGCGCGCCGACGCTGGCGCATGCGGCGGAGATTCGGCGCCGCGAAGTTTTTGCGAATGTGGAGTGCGCATTCTGGAAAGAGGAGCCGAGCCTGAGCGACGCGTTGTTTTTGTTCGATCCCGAATCGATCCGTGAAGTCTATGTGGTACCGAATTTCATTAGCGAAGGGTATTTCACGCAGACCGTCGTTCCGCGGGAGCTTGAGCTGCATGGTCTCATCACGACACGATCGAATGGACAAATCTGGAGATACTGTCAGCCCGTTGGAAATCATTCACTGATGACGGAGTTGCTGCTCAAGCGCGCACGCGCCGTCGCACCCGATGCAGTTCCCGCCGAAACGAGCTTGTTGATTGTCGCCCACGGAACGGATCTGAATGAAAACAGCGCTGTCGCAGCAAAGCGCGAAGCGGAAAAGATCCGCGCCCTGGAAAAATACGCAGCCGTGCTCAACGTTTACATGGAAGAACCGCCGCTAGTGTCTGACTGGCGGAAGCTAACCGAAACTCCAAACGTGGTTGTGGTGCCATTTTTTATTTCTGACGGGTTACACAGTTACGAGGACATTCCAAGATTGCTGGGAATGATTGTTGACCGCGGCCAACCGGGGTCACCCCCCCCGCCTACAGCGCATGGTGAAATCTTTCGCCAGAATCCGTTCGCAATCGGTGGTCGCAATTTGTTCTACGCTCCATCCATTGGCACCGACCGAGGTGTTGCCGATATTATAATCGAGCAGGCGAGCGCGGCCGCGAAAAGTTGAAATCGTGCTGGCGCTAGGTTTCTTATGCACGAGATTGCTTTCCCGCGAATGAAGGAAGTCACGTGCAAAAAGCTTCAAGAGATCGGGGCGTTTGCCCTGGCGGGCGGATGCACGAGAAAGAGAATGAAGCAACTCGTGGAGATGATTCGCGCCGCGCGCGGTTATCGTTGGGTGGGCGTTTACAAGATCATTAAGGATGAATTCGTGATTATGGCCGAGAGCGGCGAGGAACCGGCGACATATCCACGTTTTCCAACTACCCAGGGATTGTGCAGTGCCGCCCTGGAGTCCGGCGAAGCTCTCATCGTAGGCGACGTGAGCAAGGACCTCCGGTACCTGCCGACGTTTCATACCACTCGTTCCGAGATCATTGTGCCGATGCGCAATGACCACCGGCACGTTCTCGGAATGCTCGATGCCGAGAGCGATAAACTGAATGCCTTCGATGACGAAGATCTGCAGTTTCTCGAACGCGCAGGCGGCTTAATCGCTCATTGTTTGCACTAACATGTGCCGGCGCGCCCCGGCCGGTTAATTGGTCGCGGCTTACCGATGTGGGATGTGATTGCGGAAATTTTAGATGGTCTTGGTGTGCCGTTTTCCGTCGGTCAAATCATGGTCCACAAAGGCAACGACAGCGCCTTTGTCCTGTCGCATCGCGATGACACATCGCTCGACCGGTTGCAGCCGTATCGAGACGCCGAAGATGCGATCGAAATCGCTAAGTACGATGACGCGGGCAATTATCGTCCGCTCAAAACAGCGCCGAATTTGCGGCGTGGATGGCGGCTGGAGCTCGCTGCCGTCGCGGAATTAAGACGGGCGCTGGATTATTTTTATCCAAGCCGGCTCGCGATTTTCGCGACGTGGAAAAGCGGCTACCTCAAAACGACAGCATTGCGTGACACACTCGATCGCCAGTCAGGAATGTATCGTGTCGCCGCAAGAATTTCGGATCCACAAATCAATGATCTTGTGGCGGACTTTTGTCGGTCCGATAACGGATGCCTTCGAACCATTCTGTGGAGGCGCGATCGGGATGGTGTAATCGCGTCGACAAAATTGCCGAGCGAAAAGTTTGATCCTGCGTGCGATCAAATGATCGCCGGTTCCAGCCGTCGCCCTGCCGGCGACGGGCGCGCTTCGAACAGTGAACCGGCCACAGTTCCGTTACTTTGCCAGGAAGCCTGCAATCTTCTGGTCGCCGAGTGCCGCAAAATCGTGAAAGACGAAAGCGCTTAAAAGGTGGAACGCGTTGGCATCGGCTTTGCCGGCTGATATTTTGCGCGTTCGTCAGAATTTCCATCGTCTTCGGAGAAGCCGATCCACCTGACGCGATCGCTGCGCATGATTTCGTATGAGCATTTGACGGCGATTAGACACCGCCGCTACAGCTCACAGATGATCATTCGCGCGCGCATTGTTGTGACAATGCACGGAGCGCCCATCGAAAACGGTGCAGTGGCTGTTTCTGGCAATCGCATCGTTGATGTTGGCAGATTTGATGACATCAAGGCGCGCAACGCAGGCAATGTTGTCGATCTCGGCGAACGAGCGTTATTGCCGGGGCTGATCAACGCGCATTGCCATCTCGATTACACCTGTTTGCGCGGAAAGATTGCGCCGCAGAAGTCTTTCACCAATTGGATCCGCGCGATTAACGCGGAGAAATTGGAGCTCTCGCCGAGAGATTATGTCGCTTCAATTAACGATGGATACGCAGAAGCGAAAAGATTTGGCACAACCACGATTGCGAACCTGACCGGTTTTCCGGAAATGATCTCGCAGGTTCAGCCGCGGATTCGCACCTGCTGGTTTGCGGAACTGATTGACATTCGTACGCCGGAGCACACGAACGAACTTGTCGACTCCGCTACTGAGGCGGTGAAGCAAAATTCTGATTGGGGTCTCTCGCCACACGCGTTGTTCACAGCGTCGAGCAAATTATTTCGCCGCTGCGAAGACATCGCGCATCAAGAACATATTTTGCTAACGACACACCTGGCCGAATCGCGCGAAGAGATGGAGATGTTCCGCGATGCTTCGGGGCCGCTCTATGAATTCATGAAGAGCATTGGGCGGCCGATGGTCGACTGTGGGAATGAAACGCCGCTGAAATTGTTCGTCGGCGCGCCCGGCGGTCGCGCCCTACCACATTGGATCCTCGCGCATTTGAACGAATTGACGAAGACCGATTTCGAGTTGCTGGAACAATTGAACTCAAAATTTCACGTCGTGCACTGTCCTCGAAGTCACAACTATTTTGGGCACAGCCCATTCGCGTTCGATCGCCTGCGCTCGCTGGGATTCAACATTTGCCTCGGCACGGACAGCCTCGCGAGTAACGAAAGCCTCAGCTTGTTTGCGGAGATGTGCGCTTTTCAAAAGGAATTTCCAACCGTTTCGGCCGGAGAAATTTTAAAACTGGTGACCGTAAATCCCGCGCGCGCATTGCGACAGGAAAAGGAGTTGGGGAAAATCTGCCGCGGCATGCATGCCGATCTTGTAGCAGTGCCTTCGAATGGCGGCGATTTGTTTGAACAAGTTATTGCGTCCATGGAAGAGCCATGGATGATGATCGCCGGTCAAATCCAATAAGGGTCATGGCTCTCGGAATCAGTAGCAAATTGGACCGAACAGACTCCGTGACGACGCAGAATTTGGCGCCATCGAATCTGAGCCAGTTCACGCGCTGCGTCGTGTTTCTCCTGTTCCTGTTGTCGGGATTCTCCGGGCTTGTGTATCAGGTGGTGTGGGTGCGAATGGCCTTCGCGTCGTTCGGGATCATCATCCAGGTGTTGTCTGTCGTTCTGTCGGTTTTCATGCTGGGGCTCTCGCTTGGCGCATGGGCTGGCGGCCGGTCAGTTGATTTTCTCGTTCGAAAAACGCGCTGTTCAGCTCTCTGGTTTTATGCCGGAACTGAACTCTTGATCGGGGTCGGCGCGTTTGCTGTGCCCGCGTTGTTTGCAATCGGGCAAAAACTGCTCCTGTCGGCCGGTGAAGCGGATTCGGCGCGTTACCTTTTTCTTTCAGGGCTCGCACTCGGCGTTGCGATCCTTCCATGGTGTATTTTGATGGGGGCGACGTTTCCGTTCGTGATGGCCTTCGTCCGCCAGCACGACAATCGGAACACCGAAAGCTTCAGTTTCCTGTATGTGGCAAACGTGCTGGGCGCAATGGCGGGCACGTTGCTGAGTGCAGTTGTGCTGGTGGAATTGCTCGGGTTGCGTCACACGCTTTGGGTAGCCGCAGCGAGCAACTTCACCGTCGCGACAATAGCGGCACTGCTCGCGTCTCGCAGTGGCGCCCGAATTCGTCCGCCACCAATTCCAGCGAACATTTCTACAGCAGTGCGGCCATGGTCCGAGGCACACCGTGCCGATCGTTTCATCCTGTCACTCCTCTTTTTGACGGGTTTCGCGGCGCTTGGAATGGAGGTCATGTGGACGCGGGCATTCACACCCGTGTTGGGAACCGAGGTCTATTCCTTTGCATTAATTCTTTTCGTGTACCTTGCCTCGACGTTTTTTGGAGCATCTCTGTATCGTTTGGATCTCCGCAGA
>DASXYB010000301.1:0-2567 GCA_036502745.1 Candidatus Udaeobacter sp. | reverse complement strand
AGAAGTTGCCGCAGTGGATTCGAACGGATCAACATCCGGAACGTCCAGTTCGCCGAGTTGCTTCAGTTCCTCGAGAAGCTGGTATGTACGCGCCGCTTCAGCCTCATCTACTTTGCTGAGCGCAAAGCCGACATGAACGAGGACGTAATCGCCGGCCTCGACCTCCGGCGTATATTCGAGACAGACCTGTTTCACGATGCCGCCGAAATTTGCACGGCCCATTTTAACACCTGCAGGATCGGTCGTGATCTCGATCAACTTACCTGGAATCGCCAAGCACATGGTTTTCGTAGTTCGTAACTTGTGAATCGCTGGTTTTCGCAATCGCAACGCCGTCGCAGAGCAAAACTTTGTCGCCCTTCATCACGTCTTGTATCAGGTCCAGCGGCACCTTTTTCATCGCACCTGAAACGGTAACGTTTCCGAATCGCATCCCATTCTCCACTTCAACATCGACAATCTCGGCGTATACCAAATTCATTCAGACACCTCTTCCGCCTCGAAAAATTCGGCATGCGCGCCGACTGCGACCAGTGCAACACCGCCAATCACATTACCGATGAAAGCGGGCAATACGTACGATCCGATCGAATGCCAGAAACCGAGTGCGCCGGTCGAGACGAGATAGAAGGATTCAACGGTTCCCGCGACGACATGCGGCAATTCCGCGATGCCAACCACGTAAGCCAAAATAATGATGACCCAAAGTCTGGCCGACTCCGCGAACGGCAACAGCCAAACCATCAGCGCGATCAACCACCCCGAGACTGCAGCGCGCAGGACGATCGTCCAAAAATCCGCCGCCATAGACGATTGTCCGATTTTTGAAAACGTGTCGCGGATCTCGGGACTGAAAATGTTCGAATTTCCAGCGAGCCATGCAAAAACAAAGGCGCCAATCAAATTGCCGATCAACACGATCGCCCAGAGCCGCGCCACGTTGAAAAGGATGTCGATCTTCTTCTCGCGCAGCAGCGGCAAAATCACCGTCAGCGTATTCTTTGTGAAAAGTTGTTGCCGGCCAAGAATCACCACCACGAAGCCGACGCTGTAACCAAATTTTGTGATCAAAGGCTGCCATGCGGCGTTGGGCAGGTGGTTTTGCAAAACCCCTTCAGTCATCATCGAGAATCCCATCGAAAGACCGGCAGCTAATCCTGAAAACACGAGCTCCAATGAATTCCGCTCCAATTCGTGTTCGCCCTCGGCGTAAACCGCTTCGTAGATCACTTCGCCCGGTGGGGCGGTACGATCGATGATTTCGTCCTCCTGCTTGTCCTTAACTCTTTTCTTATCGACGGGCATCGCGATCAAGTCCTCCAGCTTGCCGCGACGGCCTGGCCAAGCGCAATTCCACCGTCGTTAGGCGCAATTTGGTGGTGCCAGTACACCCTTAAGTTTTCCTCGCGCAATCGTGCGACCGCGCGCTCGGTGAGATAGCGATTTTGAAAACAACCGCCCGTGAGAACGACGTTCTCTTCACCGATTCTCTTCGTGACAACCACAATCATTTCTGCCAGCGCATTGTGAAATTTTGCTGAAATTACGCCGCTGGATTCTTTCCGGCCCACATCTGCCAGCAACTCACGAATCATCGGTCCCCAATCGATTTTCATCGGCGTCCCTTGATCGATCCGAAAAGGATACGCATCTCGCACGTCCAGCTGTCGTGCGAATTCCAGTTCCATCGCCGCCTGGCCTTCAAAACTCGCCCGCTGTCGCAGCCCAATCAGCGACGCCACAGCATCAAACAATCTGCCGACGCTAGACGTTAGCGGCGCGTTAATTTGTCTTTTCAACATCTGCTCAAGCAGCGATTTCTCCTTTTCCGAAAGATCGACAGTCTGCTGTGAAAAATCCCAGGCCTGTTCGCCGAACATTTCGTAAAGCAGTCCCAGCGCGCTACGACATGGCTCTTTAATCGCGCGATCGCCGCCTGGCAGCCGAAACTGTCTGAAATGCGCTACGCGTTCGAATGCCCCGTCGCGTTTGGCGAGAAGAAATTCTCCGCCCCAGATGGTTCCGTCCAAACCGTAGCCGGTTCCGTCCCAAACCACACCCAGGGCTGGGGCTTCGATTTGATTCTCCGCCATGCAGGCGGCGACGTGTGCCCAGTGATGCTGAACCATCTCAAGGAGCGGCGGTTTCCAAACCGCCGAATCGCGCCCGAGCGGACCGGAGACGGCAACTCCTTGAAAATCGCGCCCGTATTTGGTCGAGAGATAATCCGGATGCATATCGCACGCGAGGACATCGATCTTTGCATCGTACAACCGTGGCAGATCGACACAGGTCCGGCGAAACGCAGCGTAAGCCTCTTTGGTTTCCAGATCGCCGATGTGCTGACTGACAAAAATGTTGTCATCGATTTTGAGCGCGACGTTGTTCTTTAAGTGCGCACCAACGGCAAGAATTGTAGGGCATTTCTGTGAAACGCCTGGGCTCGGCGCCTGACACGGACTCCCTATAGCGATTGGCAGTGGTGCGTAACCGCGCGCACGCCGCAACATCATGTCGCGACCACACATGACGCGGACCACCGAATCATCGACGTGTCGAACGATTGG
>DASXYB010000300.1:0-4542 GCA_036502745.1 Candidatus Udaeobacter sp. | reverse complement strand
ATTAATCAGTTCGGTCGGTTGTTCGAGAGAATGCCTGTTATTTCGGAGTTTGCCGGTTCACTTTATATCCGGGCGTTCAAATAGAAGTGCGACGAGCATGTTGCATAACGAAATGGCAAAAGATCGTGCTGCTTCCGTTCTTCGTCAGATCGGAAACAAAGTCTACAAATACGCCTTTCCCGCTTATCGCGTTGCGTATCGTATATTCAAAGGTTACACCGATCGCGTTGAACATCGGCTTTTGGAAAAGTTTTTGTTTCCCGGCGCAATGGTCGTGGATGCGGGGGCGAACATAGGTATTTATTCTGAATTCCTGTCGCGTTGCGTCGGGCCAAACGGTGTCGTCCATTCGTTTGAACCTTGTCCTGATAATTTCATTCGACTGCGTTCTACCACACGAAAGCTGCCAAATGTAAACCTCACTCCGGCGGCGGTTGGAGAACGTAGTGGGGAGACCATGCTCTACATTTCAGACAAACTGAATGTCGATCATCGGTCCTACGCGACCGAAGAAAATGCGCGTCGCGGTTTTCAAATTCGAATGGTGGCACTCGACGATTATTTCAAACCCGGGGAACGCGTTGATCTGTTAAAACTCGACATTCAAGGTTACGAGCTGCATGCCTTGCAAGGAGCAAAGCGCATTCTGAATGAAAACGCGGAGATCAAACTATTGCTGGAGTTCTGGCCCTATGGGCTGAAGCAGGCCGGTGCCAACTGGACCGAGCTGATCGAACTCCTGCAGGGATTCGCCATGAATATCACGTTTGTAAGAATGGATGGTCTGATCCCCTTCGAAGCACCTAAGGTTCGGACCGACGTGAATTGGTACGTTAACCTGTTCGCAAGCCGTAACCTTGGAGGAGCCGCAACTGCGCGGTGATCTGACAGGCGGGTCGCCTGTCTTGCGACGCTCGTTCTCGCCGTGCCGAATGCTTTCGGGTCTGCCTCGATAGGAGACAATTTCGCCTGTCTACAGTCGCTCGCTCACCTTCACCGCAGATGGCGGTGCTGCGATGACGGGCTTTTTACTGGGAGTATCCGGGACCGGATCAACCATCCACTTCCAGCCGGTATGGCCGCTTTTCATGTCCATGGTCCAAGCTCCGCCGCCGCGCTTGTAAATCTCCATTCGCCAATAGTCGCTATTCGCCGGAATTGCGAATCCAATCGTAACCGCGGCCGTGATCATCACGCCGCACAGCATTCCAATCAGAAATAAGCGTATCATTTTTCTTTTCCCCACAGTTTCCTTATCTGGTGTTCGTAACTCGGCGTCAAGGTGGTTCCGTCGCTTCGTGACAAGTTATAAAGTTACACGGTTGAAAGGTTAAATCGTTGAATTGCCGATGATGCGACAAGAATTTCGCTTAGTTCCGCTAAAACCATCGCCTTGGCCGATGGCTTTCGTCTTCGTTAAACCTCTGACGTGCTAAGACGGCGGATAGGCAAAGCCACACCAACTGCAGAGCAGCCAGCCACGGACGTTCCCTACGGCCTAAGGGGCTGGTCCATAAAGGCGGCGACGCAGCCGTTTATAAATCAGGACAAGCCGAGCAAGCCTACTGGGCGGCTGCGACCAATTCCAAGCGAGTATCGGCCAGATGACTGGGCTCGCTACAGGAACTTGCACCCGTGGTGATGGTGGGAACGAGCTGGAGTTATAACGTTTAACAGCTTTTTAAAATTCAAAGCGCCCCGCTCGGCGGGGCGCTTTTGTTTTCTGGGGAATCGATTTATCTGGTAGGGGCGATGGAAAGCCCGGCCGTTGCTTGCGCATCCGTTACGGGACCGCAACCCCGAAAGCTTTCGGGGCTACCTAAAAACTCGGCAGGGCGCTTTTGCTTTCTGGGGAGCGCGCGCGCCTCGCGTGCTGGCGATTGCGTCCTCGCGATCGCGAACTTGAAATTGCCTCTCGCTCTGTCATCCTTCGAGCGTGAGCAAGGTTGAATTGACTGACGCAATTTCGAAACTGGAAACACTCTCCGATGCGCGCGCTAAGCGGGTAGTGTCTCTGATAGAAGATTTAACTGATCTTGAAGCATTGGAAAATGCAGCCGATTTGAAAGCGGCGCGCGATGGCTTGGCGGAATCGGAAGAACCACTGCCATGGGAGCAGGTAAAAGCCAGGTTGGATGCGCAATTCGATCTTCCTTAGCCGCCGAGCCGAGAAATTTCTCGGCAGCCTGCGAGATGCAAAGCTGTACAGCCGATTGCGCGCTGCGATTGACCAGCTCGAGGGAGATGCGCGACCTTCTGGCTGTAAGAAACTCGCGGGCGAGCCTGATCTATATCGAATTCGGATTGGCGATTACCGGATTGTCTATCAAGTGAATGATCCCAAGCTGACCGTGCTGGTCCTCGCAATTGCACATCGAAGTGAAATTTATCGGCGATGAAGCAACGTAGCCAAGAGAAGCTGGCTCATTTAGTTTAATTAATTCAACCCAGCACTTTGACTAGCAAAGTGCTGGGTTTGTTTCTGGGGAGCGCGCGCGCCCTCGCGTGCTGGTTGGAAAGCCCGGCCGCTCCTTCACCCGCGTTACGGCGGCGGCTCGCCGAAACGGACTTTTGTTTTACAGTAAGTTGCGAAACTCGTCCGGTGAGAGGCCACACTGTTTGGCCACCACTAACCACGAATTGAGTAGAAGCAGGCGACCAAGGATGACACCGATGACACGGATTTTTCGAAAATGACGAATGGTTTCCGGCATTGGAGGTTTAGAGATTGCGAAATTCTTCTTCAGTCAATCGCGCCTGTTTAAGGATACTGCGAAACGTTCCCGTCGGGACATCGTCGGTGTGCATGGCGACATAAATTTGTCGGCCATAGGCGTGGCGCAATAGGACGTGCGATCCTGATTGCCGTTTCACTACAAAACCGTCTTGCTTGAGCCGGGCCAGGACGCTCACCCGCCTCCGCCGAGGCTACGGCGAGGCAGGCGCGCTTTGTAGGGCACTTTCGGAAATATCGACCGTTGAACCGAAGGAAGATCAATTGTTTCGCCCGCTGCTTTATTTTCCGCCAGCCAGAGCTTAATCAGATCTTCAGCCGCAGCGCGTGCTCCTTCGATGCCGTGTGCGTGTGTGGTCAGACCCAAGGCCGGTACGTGTGCGTAGTACAATCCAGTGAGCACTGGTCCACTCGGCACTTTTTCCACGAGAATGGCGTACGTCATGTGTACGCGTAACAAGATAGAATTTCACGCGAGCAACTGCAACCGCTGCTACACGCTGACTTCTTCGCGCCTAACGCTCGTCCCAAAACATTTTTCGATCTCTGGTTGCGCAGCCTGATACTCGCTAATTGCGATCCGAATGTTCTGCAGCGCCTCTTCGCGTGTTGCGCCTGGCTATTGCAACCCGAGAGATCATCGCACCAGACCGCAAAGCCCTCTTCGGATTCAACGAGCGTCACGCGATAGTTCATCTCGTGAAAAATGGAGTACTTGTAAAACTTCCTCAACACGTTTTTTCTCTGCTTACCGGAGCAATCAATCAAGAAGCCAAGTCGGTTCGTTTTTCTGGCGAATCTACTTGGTAGGGGCGATGGAAAGCCGGGCCGTTGCTTGCGCATCGCAGGAGAAACCAAATCAAGGCTTGTCGCCCTTTCTGCTTAGCTAATTCGTCGACTGATCTAACAACTGCTCACTACGAACTTTTACTGCAGATGGCGGTGCGACAGTTTGCTTTTGAGTGGGAATATCAGGAGATTGAATCATCCACTTCCAACCCGATCCAATTAGAATAACAGAGAATTGAAGTCGGTTAGGCGAAGTGTGGAAGACGCCCTGAATAATCCGCTGCCAAGAATCGTGAAGCGTCAATGACGGTCAAGTGCGCCGGCCGAAATCCTTCGCCGGGTTAGCGCCGATGTGGTGAGGACGGCCTGTGTGGTAATCCGCAAATGTAACGCGCGTGAATTGGGTCACGCAGCAACCTTCGGGTGTGTGTTATCGCTCTGCGACAAGAGCTACGAAGTTGATAATTGACGCAGGACAGTTGCGTCGCTCAACCTCAAAACACATGTCATTGAAGCGAATAGCGAAACCTGGGATGGAAACATCGGCAGCGCTGATCGGTACCGTCTTCTCCGCCATGCTGCTGGTATTGACCGCGCTGCATGCAGGTCCACTGTGGCGTGATGAAACCAACACGTTCAATCTGGCGCACATGCCTTCGTTCCAGGACATCTGGCACAATTTGCAGTTTGAATCATTTCCGCTGCTATGGCCGCTGCTGGTGCGCGGATGCGGCGTGTTGGCATTGGCCGACAGCGATATGGGCATCCGTATTTTCGGGCTGGCTATTGGTTTGTTGTTTCTGACCTCGCTGTGGCTGTGCCAGCGTTGGATCGGGGGACGCGCGCCGACCTTGAGTATCGCGTTGTTAGGGAGTTTACCCGCGTTCATCTTTATCGTAGGAGCGAATAGGGCCTACGGTCTGGCGGGTTGCCTGCTGGTGGTCAGTTTCGGCAACATCTGGCTTGTCCTGGAGTCTCCGACCAGATGGCGGATCCTTTCAGCTGGTTTTATCTGCCTG
>DASXYB010000299.1:0-5779 GCA_036502745.1 Candidatus Udaeobacter sp. | reverse complement strand
TTCTTTTGATTCTGCTGGCGCTGTCGCTCGCGAGCGCGGTTCTGGCCGCGCCACCGCAGGACACGGAATTTGATGCTGTAGCGGAGGAATACGTAAAAACGTATCTGGCCGCTCACCCGCTCCACGGAACCGCTCTCGGTTTTCACGAGTATGACGGCAAGATCAGCGATTATAGTCGCCTCGCACTCGACGCCGAACTCTCCCGGCTCCGCCGATTCGATGATCGGTTAGCCAAGTTTGACCCAGCAAAACTGAGTCCGCGGCAATCTATCGACTTCAGGATTCTCCAAGCAGCGGTGAGGCGAGAACTATTTGAAATGCAGGACATGTCGATCTTCGAACGGAATCCGATGGTTTATGCGCGCGCGGCTGACGTGAACGTCTATATCAAAAGGAATTTTGCGCCGCTTGAAGACCGCGTTCGCAGCCTGGTTGCCATAGAATCACAAATCCCAAACATCCTTATTGCAGCGCGAACAAACCTCGATGAAAAACTTCCAAAACCGTTCATCGAGCTGGCAATCCAGATCGCCAAAGGTTCAGCCGATTTTCTGAAGAAGGATCTCGTTGCCGCCGTGAGCGGACTCAAAGACGAGCAGCTTCGGTTAGCGTTTCAGGCCGCCAATCGCAAAGCGGCAAACGCGCTCACTGATTACGCAACGTGGCTCGAACGAGAGAAACTTCCCAAAGCCACGCTCGATTTCGCTCTTGGCGAAGAAAAATTCGGGCGCTTCCTGGCAGAAACCGAACTGGTTAGTCTTCCGCCACAAAAGCTGCTCGAGATCGGCATGACACAGTTGAAAGCCGAACAGGAAGCGTTTGCCGGGGCGGCGAAAAAGATCGACCCAAACAAACCTGCGACAGACGTTTTCAAGCAAATCCAGAGCGAGCATCCGGCTTCGGACAAATTGGTCCCGGATATCGCTAAGGATTTGGACAAACTTCGCAAATATGTTGTGAGCCGGCATCTAGTCGGAATTCCGTCGGAAGTTCGCGCGAAAGTAAAAGAGACCCCGCAATATCTGCGCGCCACTTCGTTTGCCTCGATGGACACTGCCGGTCCGTTCGAGAAGCGCGCCACCGAAGCTTATTACTACATCACTCCGACCGAAGAGGATTGGTCGCAGCAAGAAAAGGAGGAATGGCTCACCGCATTTAATTATTATACGTCCGACGTCGTATCGATTCATGAGGTCTATCCCGGACACTACGTGCAAGACCTTCATCTGAACGCATCGTCTGCCAACAAAGTAGAAAAGATCTTCGGTAGCTACGCCTTCATCGAAGGGTGGGCGCATTACTGCGAAAAGATGATGATCGACGAAGGATTCGGCAGCCCACCGAACTCCAGTCCAAACGAAGACGATGTGAAGCGCGCGGCAAAATATCGAATGGCGCAGGCTGACGAAGCGCTGCTCCGACTTTGCCGGTTATGTGCGTCGATCAAGGTACACACGCAAAACATGTCGATTGATGAAGCGACGAAATTTTTTCAGGACAACTGTTATTACCAACAGAAGCCGGCGCACCAGGAAGCGATGCGGGCCACGTTTGACCCGGGTTATCTGAATTACACGCTTGGCAAATTGCAGATCCTGAAACTCCGCGACGACTACAAGGCGCAACAGGGCAACGATTTCTCTCTGCAAAAATTCCACAACGAATTGCTCAGCCACGGCATGCCGCCTATTCGTCTCCTCCGGGAAATTATGCTCAAAGACCAGAGCAAGTGGGATGAAGTGTTGTAACACAGACATCCTGCCTGTTCCGTCGCGCAGGCTTTCAGTCGGCAAGCAAAGCGACTCTGTGCTGTTGTCGCAGAGCCGCATTGCATTGCGTCTCCTCATGCTTTCGCGTAAGATTCGCATCCGAAAATTACCGTGACAGAGCTGGTTTCAACAATGGCCGATAAGTTCGACCGCACGATGCAGCGGGTAATCCCACTGGCGTATCGGGTGCGACGAACTGGCCGGCGCCTTGTGCGTCGCGCATTGCGCAAGCCGCGCAGTGTTTCAGAAGGGCCGAACCTTCTGCCGTTGTTGATCCAGGTGCTGGCAAGTTTCACCAAAGCCGACGGCGTCATCATGGAGGAAGAGATCGACTCGAGCCTCGGCTTTTTGCGTTACGACTATCCGGAAGCCGTTTACTCCGAGCTGCGACAATTATTTCGTCAGGCGCTTTACGAGCAGCAGGACCTCGCGGCCATGGCGCAAAAACTCGGAGTGCAGTTGAGCACCGAACGCAAAATCATGCTCGGCGTCCAGCTTTACGATCTCATCTCGCAAGCGGGTTTGAAGCAGGAACAAGTCGTCGCGTTCTATTCGTTCATGTCGCAGATGGGCATGGCTGCGCAGGCGATAGACATTGTTTATCAACTCAACGCATCGGAAGAATCTGACCCGTCGATTTACCAGCATGGCGCGTCGCCGCTGGAATCGCTCTCCTTCGGCGGGAACGGCAAGGCGGACATCATCCTGAAGAATCTCGGCGAAACAGATCGGCTGATGGCGTTCAGATATCACGACCTGATTCTGTTGAAAAATTACAGCGGGCAGAACGTCTCTGTACGTGGTCGCCCTTTGGTGCGTGGGGGGTTCTGTCGAATTTATCCCGGTCAACGAATTTTAATCGGCGACCAGGTGCTCAGTTACCAGGAGTTGGCGCAATATTTCAACGCCAAAAAGAATGTTTCACTTCCGGAAATCTATATCCGGGTCACCAAAGACGCAGAGCAAGTACAGTTGGAGCGTTCACGAACGCGTGAAAGCGCTCTGCGCGTCACCTTCGGACTGAAAGTGCGGGTCAAAGCATTGCGCGATATCGATGCGGAGCTCAAGGGAGTACGGCTCAAAGCCGGCACTCAGGTAGACACAACGCTGGAAGATAAAATTATTTTCCACAACGACACCGAGCTGGATTTGAACGATCTGCGTCGGCGCGCACGCGCGCTCGGCGGACGATTCCAACTGAAAGCTTCGAAATCGGAATACCTGGTGTCGAATGATCCGAGCAAACTTCAAGCCGACGACATCCTGCTTTCACCCGGTACAGCCGGAGATGTGTTGCTGAAAATATTTTGCGATTACGATCGGCGAATAGGCAAGCTAGAGGTCATTGAAGCGGACCGTCGAATCATGGTGGGCGACGACCCTGTCCGTACGACCGCGGAACTCAAGGACGGCGACATTATCCGAATCGATGTCGGACAGGTTTTGCGATGCAATTTTTTGGAGCGCATCATCGAGGAGGAGCGAAACATCATTCGCAGCCTCGAGCTGAATGAAGTCACCCACCGCTTTGGCAAAGGCGAAATTGGCCTCGATGGAATTTCTTTTTGCATCACGCGTGGAGAACTTGTTTGCGTGATGGGAGCAAGCGGTGCGGGCAAAAGCACGCTGATGAGAGTGCTTGCCGGTCAGCTCCAATCTACCAGCGGCGAAGTCTTGCTAAACGGACAATCTCTCTACCGCAACCTCGACGTTTTGAAGCAGTACATCAGCTACATGCCGCAACAGGACGCGTTCGACGAGCACCTCACCATTGGTGAGAATTTGCAGTTTGCGGCAGCTATCCGTGCACCGCATCTCTCGAAACGGGACCGGGTCCGGCGATTAGATGCCAAGCTAATCGAACTCGGACTAAGCGAACGTCGCGACGCTGTGGTCGGCAGTCCCGAAAAGAAAACGTTAAGTGGAGGAGAGCGAAAACGGCTCAACATCGGGCTCGACATGATTGGAATGTCGGACGTTTATCTGTTCGACGAACCGACTTCCGGTCTTTCCTCGAAAGATTCCGAGCACGTGATCGAAATCATCCGGAGCATGGCGCACAACAAAATCGTCATCGTTACGATTCACCAGCCGAGCTCAAAGATCTTCCAGATGTTTCAAAAGGTGATCTTGCTCGACAAGGGTGGACGGCTCGTGTTTTTTGGCGCGCCTTCTGATGCGTTGAGATATTTCGCGGAAGCAGAACATCAACACCAATTCGGTGCTGAATTGGGGGCATGTCCATCTTGTGGAACCACCCGGCCGGAATTCATCTTCGATGTGCTGGAGACGCCGCTGCGCGACCTGAGCGGCGACGTTATCTACGAGGAAAACAGTCGTGGCCAGCTCGTCCCGTCGCGCCGTTACTCCCCGGATTTTTGGCGCGACAAATATGAAGCGTTCCGATTGATCCAGGACGTTAAGCAAGTCTCCATGCAACAGGAGGAGGCCGATCCGTTGCCGGTCGCTCCGATGCAGAAGAAGCGGTTGCCGCTGCGCTGGCACGATGAGTGGACGCAATTTCGCACGGTGCTGCAGCGTGCGTTCACGAGCAAACTGCGCAACCGGGCCAATCTTGTGATCACCATAGGTGTGTCGCCAGTGCTGGCGCTGCTAATTGGAACTATCCTGCGATACTCGGAGACCGGAACATACGATTTTGCTTCGGCTTATCACATCCCCACGTTCTTATTTCTCGGCCTGATAGTCGCAATGTTTCTCGGGCTGACAAACAGCGCCGATGACATCATTCGGGACCGGCCGGTGCTGCAACGCGAGCGTAACATTAAGGTGCGCCTTTCTTACTACGTTGTCTCCAAGACGATCACGCTCGGGTTCTTCGCGCTCGTTCAATGCATTCTTTTCGTGCTCATCGGCAATTTCGTCCTGCAAATTCGCGGCATGTTCTGGCTCGATTTGTCCATAATGTTCCTGACGGCGATGAGCGGCATCGCGTTGGGTCTTGTTATCTCGTCTCTTGTGGCCGACCCAAAAACCGCGGCCAATATCGTCCCGCTGGTTTTGATTCCGCAGATCATCATGGGTGGCGCGCTCATCAAATACGAAGATATGAACCGGAACCTCGGTCTGGTTTATTCCTTTTCGCATTGGTTTTCGGAACATCCGAACTCGGAGAAGACGAAAAAAACTGAGAGCAAGCTACAGGTCCCACTTGTCTGTCAGTTCATCGCCATGCGCTGGTCGTACGAAGAAATGGTCGTTGCGCAAGCCAAGCTCAATCCGCTTACGAAGCGCCAGGATCGCGCTCATGATGAAATTCAAAAGCTCGCACCAAAAGCTGAGTCGCCGCAGCAACGAGCGTATCTAAACGATTTAAAAGATGTTTTAGCACTGCTGTCGGGGTTGGAAGGACCGTCCGCACGCGACGTCGACCATTATCTCAAGCTGGTCGATCCGGTGATTGCGGGGAAGAAAAGATTCGATCGCTCGTTGTTTAAAGACGCGAACGGGCCAGTCACGGCGGACCAACTCTACGTGAACCAGAAAGTGTCGGATCTGATCTCAAGAGCCGAGATGGAGCAGACCGATTACCGCCGCGGCAATAAACCAAACGTGTTCTTCGGTCTGGAGAAACGTTATTTCGGAATCGGGTTCGGCGTGTTCACTTTCGACACCGTAGTGCTGATCGTGTCCACACTCGCACTGCTTTTCCTTCTGCACTTCATCTTGCGAAAGCAACTGGAAGTTCGCAGAAGCTGATTGCGAGATTCTAGTAACACCGCGCTTCAGCGCGGTGCATCGGAGTGATACGTGTGCTAACCGCTTTAGCGGTTTACCGTGATTCGCAAAAACTGCTGAAGCAGTTCCGGATCTAACTTCGCGTTGAGCACCCAGCTAAAGCAGGGTGTTAATGAGAAGTTGCTCCGACCACATCATCGGAAAAGAATAGAGGCCACAATGAGCAAACCGAAAAGCAAATCTGCACGCCTCATCGTCGCTGCGAGCGAGCAAGATCCCGACATGCTTTACGCGACGAAGTTTTGGGCGCC
>DASXYB010000298.1:0-2814 GCA_036502745.1 Candidatus Udaeobacter sp. | reverse complement strand
TGGATGAATGCCATCTCGGTGACGATCGTGTCCACGACTTTGACTCCGGTCAGCGGCAGCGTGCATTTTTTGAGGATCTTTGGCTCGCCATCGCGCGTGGTGTGCTCCATCGCGACCACAACTCGACGGGCGCTGGCGACGAGGTCCATTGCGCCTCCCATGCCCTTGACCATTTTTCCGGGAATCATCCAGTTGGCAATGCTGCCTTCCTCATCAACCTCCATCGCCCCGAGGACACTCAGATCGATATGGCCACCACGAATCATCGCGAACGAATCAGCGCTCGAGAAATAAGACGTGCCCGGCATCTCGGTGATGGTTTCCTTGCCCGCGTTAATCAAGTCCGGATCCTCCTGACCTTCGATCGGATACGGTCCGATGCCGAGCATGCCGTTCTCGCTCTGTAGCACGACTTGAATTCCCGCAGGTACGTGATTGGCTACCAGCGTCGGCATGCCGATGCCGAGATTCACATAAAATCCGTCGCGCAGTTCGCGGGCGATACGCTTGACGATGCGTTCGCGCTTGTCGTGGTCTTTGGCGGGTTTGAGCGTTGCAGGCATTTCAGTTTTCGCCGGAGAGAGTGCTCACTATTTTCTCACCGTCTTCCTCTCGATCCTGCGCTCATATTCCTCACCTTGGAAAATTCGTTTCACGTAAATGCCGGGAGTATGGATGCCATCGGGTTCGAGTTCGCCAACTTCGACGAGATGTTCGACCTCTGCGATGGTCACTTTCGCCGCTGTCGCCATCATGGGATTGAAGTTTCGTGCGGTTTTCCGATAAATCAAATTACCCCATTTGTCGCCCTTCCATGCTTTCACGAACGCAAAGTCCGCCTTGAGCGCGCTTTCCAAGACATATTTACGGCCCTCAAACTCGCGTGTCTCTTTGTTCTCAGCGACCATCGTCCCGAAACCGGTAGGAGTAAAAAAAGCCGGAATTCCTGCGCCACCGGCGCGTATGCGCTCAGAAAATGTTCCTTGCGGAGCGAGCTCCAAATCAATTTTCTTTTCGAGGACCATTTGCTCTAGCAAGCGGTTTTCGCCGACGTAGCTTCCAATATGTCGGCTGATCTGTCCCGCTGCAAGCAACAGTCCCATACCGAATCCATCAACTCCAACGTTGTTGCTGATGGTCTTTAAATTCTTCGTGCCCTTGCTGGCCAGCGCGCGGATCAGATTTTCTGGAATGCCGCACAGACCAAAGCCGCCGATCATGATGGTCGCGCCGTCGAAAACGTCGCGAATGGCTTCGTCTGAATTGGAAACAACTTTGCTCATTGCGGAATTGTAATGGAAAGTTCACCACGGAGACACCCAGATGGAAAGGCGACTTCGTTTCCACGGATACACTCTGATCCGCGAAAATCCGTGTTCATCTGCGCGAGCGAATTTGCCTTTTTCCCGTTGAGCGTCCTTTCAGTTTGTGCGCGCTCTCAAACTCCTCTTCCAGCATCCGCGTGCTCAGGTTCTCGCGGATATGCGCCAGTTCCTGTTCCAGCTTCAGGAGCGCGTCCGAAATCTGCTCTTTGTTGGTGATTGCGATATCGCGCCACATCGAATAGGGACTGGATGCGATCCGCGTCATTTCGCGCAGCGCCCTCCCCCCTGCTTCAAGCAGGGGAGCATTCTCTCCATACTCTTCAACCAAAGCCGCCGCCAGGGCAGTCGAGATCATCTGCGGAACGTGGCTAATCCATGCGCACAGGCGGTCGTGCTCGGCGGCGTCGAGCGAGATGATCGTGGCTCCCAGTTTGCGAATCAGCGAAGAAAATTGCGCGATCTTGCTGCCGCTCTGTGGCTTCTGCGTTGTCGGGGGAGTCAGAAACCAGACCGCGCCTTTAAACAATTCTGGATCGGCGAATTCGATGCCGGAATTTTCCTTTCCCGCCATCGGGTGGCCCCCGAGGAACCGGCGCGCCACGTCGGCGCCGAAAATGTTCTCCGCCGCGCGCACAATCGTGCATTTCGTGCTGCCCACGTCGGTCAGCAATGTTTCTGGGGAAAGATACGGCCCGAGTTTCTCGATCAACTCGACGATTCCGCCAACTGGCGTTGCGAGAACGACCAAGTCACTGTTCTTGCACGCCTTAATCGGATCCGCAACTGCAACATCAATAGCGCGGATTCTTTTGGCGTTAGCGAGTACGGGCCTGCGGTCACACCCGACGATCTTTCCGCGGAATCCAGTGGCTTTGGCGGCGAGAGCAAACGAACCGCCGATCAGGCCTGTGCCGATGATCGTAATTTGGCGAAATGAGGTGGATTGAGTCATTGAATCATCGGATCATTGAATCATTAAAACCCGGCGCAACACTGGATGAAATGATTCAATCCTCAAATGATTCAATGATTCAATTTCTACGCGATTTTTCGTCCCACAGCGGGCGCGATCATCCGCAGCGTGTCCATTAGTTCACTGAATTGTTTTGGGTAAAGCGATTGCGCTCCATCCGAGAGGGCTTTGTCGGGATCGTGATGGACTTCGATAAGCAGCACGTCTGCACCGGCGGCGACTGATGCTCGTGCCATGGGAGCCACCTTGTCGCGAATTCCGGTGCCGTGCGAAGGATCAGAAGCCATGGGCAGATGCGAAAGCTTGTGGACGACAGGAATCGCGCAGATGTCGAGAGTGTTTCGAGTGTAGGTCTCGAACGTGCGGATGCCGCGCTCGCAAAGAATCACATCGTAATTTCCGCCTGACATAATGTACTCGGCGGAAAGCAGTAACTCTTCGATTGTGGCTGCGATGCCGCGCTTGAGCAGCACCGGCTTTTTCACCTTGCCGAGTTCGCGCAGCAAATTGAAATTC
>DASXYB010000297.1:0-1504 GCA_036502745.1 Candidatus Udaeobacter sp. | reverse complement strand
GATGTGAAACCAGAGATTGATCTGACTTTCGCCAAAGGCCTGCGACACATTTTGCGACAAGACCCGAATGTAGTCATGGTCGGCGAGATTCGAGACGTGGAGACTGCGGACATTGCAATTCGCGCCGCGATGACGGGTCACCTTGTTTTCAGCACACTGCACACAAATGACGCGGTAGGTGGCATTACGCGTTTGCTCGACATGGACGTGGAACCATTTCTACTCGCCTCTGTGGTGAAGTCGTTTATCGCGCAGCGGCTCGTGCGCACGATTTGCCCGGAGTGCGCCGAAGAAGTTGATTATCCCCGTGATTACCTCGCTGAAATCAGTTTCCCCGTGAAGGAACTCGGCACTCGGTTCCAGCGGGGGTCCGGTTGCGATCAATGTCGTCATACCGGTTACCAGGGTCGCGCAGCGATTTATGAAGTGTGCGTCATTACGGAGCCGCTGCGAAAGCTAATCATGCGGAGGCGTGACGGCAGCGAGTTGAAGCAATGTGCTATTGCCGAAGGCATGGAGACTTTGCGGCAGGATGGCTGGCGCCGCGTAGCCCAAGGCAAAACAACTATCGAAGAAGTTGTTCGCGTCACGCAGACTGACGAAGTGATGGCTGAAACCGCTGCAGAAGCGGAGCCAGTCGTGGCCGCCGGAGCGGCCTAAATGCGCTAAGCGCTGAAGATCCCTTGTCGTCTTATTCGCCGCGCAATTCACGAATTGCTTTGGCGTAATCTCTGGAAGCAAAAATCGACGTGCCGGCCACAAGAACGTTCGCGCCGTTTTCGACTGAAATTCGGGCGGTCTTGGGATTAATGCCGCCATCCACTTCAATGTCCATCTTGTGCTCGCGCGATTGGTTCCATTTCGCCGCGCGCCTCACCTTGTCCATCTGATCAGGGCGGAACGGTTGTCCGCCAAAACCCGGATGAACAGTCATGATGAGCAGCATGTCGAACTTTCCGAGGAACGGTTCGATCATATCAAATGGAGTCTCGGGATTCAGCGTGAGGCCAGCACGGCAACCGTTGTCGCGAATCTGGTGCAAGGTTTTCGAGACGTCGTGTTTGGCCCCTGGTTCCACGTGGACGGTGATCGAGTTTGCACCGGCTTTGAAAAATCGCGGCACATACCGTTCGGCATGCTCGATCATTAGATGTACATCCAATGGCAGGCTTGTTTCTTTGCCGACGAGCCGCACAACGTCCGGGCCGAACGAAATGTTATCGACGAAATGGCCGTCCATGATGTCGCAATGAATCCAATCGGCGCCCGCTGCCTCAACGCGATGAATTTCCTCGCCTAGTCGCGAGAAATCTGCCGCAAGAATTGAAGGAGCGATGATCACTTTTCCCATTGAGTGATGCACTAAGGGAGTAATGTGGTGATGGCAAGCTTGTCAGCACTTCAATAGTGCATTACTCCAAGATAAATAGGCTTGACGGCGGGCTGCACCTTCTCATGTTACCGCGTTTCAGCCGCCCGAATCGCGCCGCGTGAACGCGTTTCC
>DASXYB010000296.1:0-8264 GCA_036502745.1 Candidatus Udaeobacter sp. | reverse complement strand
TTTTCGCTGCCTTCGCGCGAGCGGAATCCGATTGGCAGCATGATTACAGCAAGGCGCAGGAAGAGGCGAAGACGAACCACAAACTTCTGTTCCTCAATTTTACAGGATCTGACTGGTGCGGGTGGTGCATCAAACTCGACAAAGACATTTTCTCGCAGCCGAAGTTCAAGGACTTCGCGCACGACAATCTCGTGCTGGTGGAGCTAGATTTTCCTCGTAAGAAATCCCAGCCTACAGAAGAGAGAAAGCAAAATGTGCAACTGGCCCAGCAGTACGAAGTTCTGGGATTTCCCACCATCGTCGTGCTGAACAGCAGCGGCCAAAAGGTGTGGCAATTCGATGGTTATTTCCCCGGTGGCCCGGAGGCGTTCATCGAGCAGCTGCAAAAATTGCCAAAGGGTTAACCAACCCCGATCCAAATTTCTCCCGGATCGATTCGGAGTAAGAGGGAATTTGCGCGGCTGTTGCTAAGACATCAGGCGGATTCTTTTGCCGATTTCTTATCGGCTGCCTTCGTTTCGCCGGACGAGGAAGTTTTTGCTGGCTCGGTTTTCGAGGATTTATCGCCACCTTCGGATGCTTTCGGCGCAGATTCCTTTTTGGCAGCTGCTTTGTATGATTCGCTGCGATAATCAGTGCTGTAGAATCCCGAGCCTTTGAAAATCAGACCAGCGCCCGTGCCGAGTAAACGTTTCACCTTGCCATGTCCCCACTTTGGCAATCGGCAAAGCTCCTTCGGACATTCGCGAAAAGGTTCATCGCGCATTGACTGGAATGCTTCGAAGGTTTGCCCGCACTTCTGACACGAATATTCGTAGGTTGGCATGAGCAATCTAAGTAACGCTGTAAGCTTTTCAGGAGCGACGCTGGGAAATTTGCATTAAACGAAACCACAATTCAAACCCGTGCTGATGCCTAATTGACCAAAGCTGGCCCAAACGCATGCTGTGAGGGATCAGCGACATGAATGTTAGTGCGAACAGTAGTATCAACAAACCAGAAAGAAAATGACCGCCGAAAAAATACTGACGAAACACCCACTGGGTAAAAGCGGAAAGAATATCGACAGAAAAAAATACGACACCCTCAGAAATGCTATTCTGGCAGCCCTGCGGAAAGACGACCTCACCCACACTGAATTATTCAGCCGCCTTGAGAAGAGCTTAAAAGGCAAGTTCTCAGGAAATATCAGTTGGTATGGCGAAACGGTTAAGCTTGATTTGGAAGCCAGAAAAATAATCGAAAGAACTGCTGCAAAGCCTCAGAAATATCGACTGAAATCGGGTTGATCAGCATGAAAACAAACCAACAGAAAAACTACGGCGTCAAACAAGTCTCCGAGCTCTTTCCGCCTTTGATGAAGATCAAAGACAAATCACTGCGCGAAAAAGTGGCGGCCGTTTGGAACGAAGCGATCACCACCGGATGCGGCGGGAAAGGCTGGACTTTTGACGAGCTGCGCGCTGTGAAGTTCACGCTCCTGGCGGGAGATATCGATATGACTTTTGTCGAGCATCTAAATTCGTGTGCGCGGCAATGCATTGCTATCGCGGATGTTTTAGAGAAATCATTCCGCTGTGGGATTCCTGTCCAGCGGGACTATCTCATCGCCGGTTCGCTCCTGGCGGATGTAGGCAAACCGCTCGAATACGACAGGGACGGTTCCGGCAAGGTAGTCCAGGGAAAATTTGGACAGCAGGTGCGCCATCCGTTCAGCGGCGTAGCGCTCGCTTACAAGCACGGCATCCCCGGAGAAGTGCTCCACATCATCGCCACCCACAGCCACGAGGGTGACAAGGTCGAGCGCTCTATTGAGTCGATCATTTTTCATCATGCCGATTTTGTGGACTTCGACATCGCGAAGTTTCTGGGAAAACGCGCCGCTAAAAAGTGAAACTGTAGCCGGATCGTTGATGTCAGCTGAGCAACGTCATTTATCGCAGCTACAGCAACGCTGGACGGGTGCGCCGTAGCTGGATAATTTATTGCCGAATAATATGGCACTTACGCTTGTTGAAAAAATTGCGGCCCGTCATGCGGACGGACTTGCTCCGGGCACACAGGTGCTCAGCGGCGACTTCATTTCAATTCGCCCGCGCCATGTGATGACGCATGACAACACCGGCGCGGTAATTCCAAAATTTAAACAGATCGGCGCAACATCGATTGCCGATCCGGCGCAGCCAGTCTTCGCCATCGATCACGACATCCAAAACACTTCGCCCGAAAACCTGGCGAAGTACGCGAAGATCGAGGCGTTCGCGCGCGAGCACGACATCGACTTCTACCCCGCGGGAACCGGCATTTCTCACCAAGTGATGATCGAACAGGGCTACGTCGTTCCCGGCTCGATCGTGGTCGCCAGCGATTCGCACTCGAATCTCTACGGCGCGATGGCAGCACTCGGGACGCCAGTCGTGCGCACCGATGCGGCAAGCATTTGGGCAACTGGCGTCACGTGGTGGCAGGTTCCGCCCGTCGCCAAGGTCGTGCTTAAAGGAAAACTTTTGCCGGGCGTGGTTGGGAAGGACGTGATTATCGCGTTATGCGGATTGTTCAACAAAGACGAGGTGCTCAATCACGCAGTAGAATTCGTCGGCGACGGAGCAGCCAATCTTCCGATGTCAGCCCGAATGACGATCGCCAACATGACTACGGAGTGGGGCGCGCTCGCAGGCGTTTTTCCTTTCGATAAAACAACGATGAATTACCTGAGCTCGCGCGTTGCTGAGTTCACGAATCCGAACCGCCCGGGAACACGTGGCGCGAAAAGCCAGTCCGGTTACACAAACGCGAATATCGATAATTGGTGGGAGAATCGCAGTAAACTCAACGCCGATCCAGACGCCCAGTATGCGATCGAGCTTGAGCTGGATCTCGCGACAGTGGTTCCGCATGTGTCCGGACCTAACGAAGTGAAAACGATGGTCTCGCTGCCGGAAATGGAACGGAAACGTGTACCGATCCAAAAGGCGTATTTGCTTTCGTGCGTAAACGCGCGCTTCGAAGATTTGCGCGACGCCGCGGAAGTCATTCGAAGCCGGGGCGGACGCGTCGCCGAGGGCGTTGAGTTTTATCTTGCGCCAGCCAGCGCAGAGACACAGGCGCGCGCCGAGTCTAGTGGTGACTGGCAGACGCTGATAGACGCTGGCGCAATTCCCTTGCCGCCCGGCTGCGGCGCGTGCATTGGGCTCGGTCGCGGTTTGGTTCAAAAAGGCGAAAACGCAATCAGCGCCACCAATCGAAATTTTAAAGGACGGATGGGCGACCGTGACGCGTTCGTTTACCTCGGTTCCCCCGCCGTGGTCGCCGCTAGCGCGCTGGCCGGTTTCATCTGCGCACCTATGAATTTCACCGACAAACCCGCAGGCACAGCGACCCGACGCCCTGAGAAGAAAGCCAGGTCTGCAGCTTCGGTGCACATAATGGAAGGTTTTCCGGCGAGCGTGCGCGGCCGGATTTTGTTCATCGACAAAGATAATTTGAACACGGACGGCATTTACGGGAGCAAACACACTTACCGCGATGATATGACGCCAGAGGCGATGGCAGCAGTGACCTTTGAAAATTATGATCCCAACTTCAACACGCTTTATCAAAAGGGCGACGTTGTTGTAGGTGGACTGAATTTTGGAAGCGGCTCGAGCCGCGAACAGGCTGCGACGGCGCTAAAGTTTAAAGGTATTCCGTGCGTCATCGCCGGCAGTTTTTCCGAGACATATAAGCGCAACGCATTCAATAACGGCTTCGTCGTGTTCGAATGTCCGGAGTTAGTCACGCATTTGCGCAATACTTTGACTGATCGTGCGCCAACAACGGTTGGTCCCGAAATCACAATCGACTACGCGAAGTCAATCCTCACCGTCGGCGGACAATCATTCCCCTTCCCACCCCTTAGTCCCGCAGCGCAGGAACTGATCGTCGCCGGCGGCGCCGAAAAACTCGTTGCGTCGCGTCTCCGCGCGTAACACAGGCATCCTGCCTGTCTAGTCGAGCCAGCATCCTTGCTTGCTTAAGATCACCAAGCCGGGAAGCTTGGTCGACCGATCACGCTGGAAGCCTGAGTTACTTTTCTTCCGTCTCCGCTGATCGGTGACCTCTGCGTTAATCCGTTGCCTGTAGCTTGCCGTCGCGACACTCGCCGCTAGAGTCCTCTTCTTATGGCTAAATACAGAATTGCGTGGATGCCCGGCGACGGCGTGGGGAACGATGTGATGGAAGCAACGCGCATCGTTCTCGATCGGATGAATTTTGATGCAGAGTACGTTCCCTGCGACATCGGCTGGGAATTTTGGTGCAAGGAAGGTAACGCGCTTCCGGATCGCACGGTGAAGGCGCTCAAGGATACAACCTGCGCGCTGTTCGGTGCAATCACCAGCAAGCCACAGGATAAAGCAAAGGAAGAGCTGAGTCCGGAACTCAAAGGCAAAGGGCTCTCCTATTTTTCACCGATCGTGGGACTGCGTCAGCTTTTCAATCTCCACACTAACATGCGCCCGTGTAAGAGTTATTCTGGTAACCCGCTGAATTACCGCGGTAACAAGATCACGAATCCGGGCGGTGAAGACGTGGCTATCGATCAAGTCGTGTTTCGAGAAAACACCGAAGGGATGTACGGCGGCGTGGAGTTTTTCCCGTTGCCCGAGTCGGTTTACACCGCGCTGTGTGCAAATCCCAAAATGAAGAAGTGGAAGGACAAGGCGGGGTTGGAAAACATTGCGCTCTCCACTCGCATTATGAGCGTGCAAGGTTGCACCAACATCTGCAAACAAGCATTCGATTACGCCAAAAAAACAGGGCGCAAACGCGTCACCCTAATCGAGAAACCGAATGTGCTGCGCGAGACCGGCGCTTTGATGACGCGCTGCTTCCGCGACGTTGCTAAGAATTATCCGGATATCTGGGCCGACGAAGTAAACATCGACGCGATTTGCATGTGGATGTTCAAGAATCCGCAGGACTACTCGGTGCTCGTCGCAGAAAACATGTTCGGCGACATCGTCAGCGACCTTTGCGCCGGTCTTGTCGGCGGCCTCGGCTTCGCGCCCAGCGCAAACCTCGGCGATAACTACGCCGTATTCGAACCGACGCACGGTTCAGCACCGAAATATTCCGGCCAATACAAGGTCAATCCAATCGCGATGCTTTTAACAGCAAAGCTTATGTTTGACTGGCTCAAAGAAACGGAAATGGCTACGCGTCTTGAGTCGGCAATCGGGCGCGTCATCGCTGAAGGCAAGATGCGCACGTATGACATGGGCGGCAACGCCTCCACGGTTGATGTCGCCAAAGCCATCGCCGAATACGCCAGTTCTTAACGATCGTTTGCGACAGGGAGAAACCGGCTACTTCACATTTGGGATCTTTACGATAGCTCCCTTTGCCTTTGGATCGTCAGGATCCTTCACCACCGTCACGTATAAGTCTGTCTCGCCTTCGCCGAACGCGACGTTAGTGGTGCCATCGCCCGCGGCGATCTTGAAAACGTGCAGAAGTTTGCCCTCAGGGGATAGCTTCAAAATTTTGCCGCCGAACCATTGAGCGACATAAACGTTACCTTTGCCATCGACCTTCATACTATCAGGTCCAAGCCACGGTGATTCATTCTTGTTTTTTGTGAGAACGTTAAGGAGCGCAAAATTTGATCGGTGACTCAACGAACCATCGGGCTCGATAATGAACTTCAGCATGCAGTTGCTCACGGTCTGGCTGACGTAAAGAGTCTTTTGATCTGGCGAAACGCCGATGCCGTTCGCGTAGTTGAGGTCGTTAGCTACTTCCACCCATTGCTCGCTACGTGGCGCAAGGTAAAGAATTCTTCCAATGACGAGAGTTGGTATGGGTGGGTCGGCATATGGGCCAAAGACGGTGGCATACGCACGGCCGTTGGCGGTTGCTACAATATCATTTATCCCGCCCTCAAACTTCTTTCCGTTGCTGTCGGTATCCCATCGGCGCAGTTGCTTACCCGTCATGTCGAGTTCCAGGATTGCGCCTGGATCGTTAGTGCAAGCGAGCAGGAATGTTTTGTCTTTGGTTAGAGCGAGGCCGTTATGACCGCAGCCCTCAGTTTGGTTCAATACCGTCGCCGTCTTTCCATCCCATTTCGACAGCGTGTTGGAGACCCAGCCAACGTAGTAAAGGTTGCCGTCGACGTACAATGGGCCTTCGGGTCCGAGAAGATCCTTGACGATGAGCGTTTCGTCACCGCCCGCTGCGGCAGCAGCTAACATTGCGCTAACGGCAAAGCAGATAATTTTACTTACTCTCATTTTCATTTTTCTCCTGCCAACAACAGCCGCTACGCAACAGTTATTCGGCACACTGCCAGCGCGCTCCGTTACAGTCTGACGTTACTCTCCTCACTTCGTTTCAGTTGGCGCGCGTACTCCGCGGCATCGAAGTGGCCGCTCGATTCCGCAATCAAACCGACACTGTTGATCTTCCACAGCTCGTAACCACTGATCTGAACGTGATGTCCTGTTCCTGAAAACGTGCCTGTTAACGTCCAGTGGAATGCTGTTCGGTCTCCGCGCGCCTCGAGTTTGTCGAAGGTGACGGTCATGTTCAGAAAATCTCGCATAAATCCACGCGCGACTTCCAGAACCGGCGTCGGCGGTCCGCCGTTCACCGTCAATGAGGCATTCTCAGCGAAGAACGCCGCCACGCTTTGCGGACTCTGACTGCACCACGCCTTTGCATAGCGCCCTGCGAAGTCGTTTAGCTCGTCACTTGTCACTACCAGGAACAATTACCGTTCTGACGTGATCAATGGAATCCTGAAGTGCGTCTAGTGCCGCGGTTATTTGGGCAGCGTCGAGATCGACGGTACGCAATTTCTCCGGCGGAAATCGAAGTTTTCCGCTGCGTGCGAATTCGATGAGTGTTGGAAGTTCAGTCGCGAGATGATCGGAGACGCCGATGATCTCCGCTTCTCTGTTGATCAACTCAGTGTACGGATGAATCGACATCGATTCGGCGGTTAATCCGACAAGAGCGGCGCGTCCGAGAGGACCCAGACAGAGCACGGTCTGGCGCACCGTTTTTGCAGACCCGATCAATTCGAGTGCGACATTGACTCCTTTTCCCGCGGTTGCCTCTTTGATTTGCTCGACCGGATCTGCAGATCTGGCGTCGATCGCGATAGCTCCCATGCTGGTCGCTGACGCGAGCTTCGCAGGATTGATTTCAACCACATAGACATCTCCGCAATCGAAACCACGTGCCAATTGCAATGCGGAGAATCCGAGTCCGCCGAAGCCAAAAATCGCAATCGACTCGCCGGCTTTGAAACGCGCCTTGTTCAAAGCATGTAACGCAGTTGCCGACGAGCACATCATGATTGCGCCGGCTTCGAATGGAATCTCATCGGGAAGCGGAAACGCATTCGCGCCGGGGACTTTGATGAATTCTGTGTAACCGCCGTCTCGATGTTTGCCAATCATCTGTCCGCTGCGACAGAATTGTTCCAAGCCGCGCACACAAAACTCGCACCTTCCGCAGTGGATCAAATAATGCACGCAGACGCGGTCGCCCACTGAGAGGTGCGTCACGTCGCTGCCGACTTCTTCAACGCGACCCGCGACTTCGTGCCCGAGCGTCAGCGGTAAATGAATTTTTGAAATGCCCGCGCGATAATGCGCATCCGAGTGACAGATGCCAGCAGCCGCAACGCGAATCAAAACTTCGGTTGGTCCAATCTCCGGCACCGGAAGATCCGCATTCTCCAGCGGCTTTCCGACCTGCGTCAGTCGCACCGCTCTCATGCAAGGCGTCTATCTAAGGAACGCAGGAAAGCAGGAATCGAAATTGGTATTTCTACGTTCTTGCGTTGGTGAACGATTATTTTGTCTCGGCAGCGCCTGGCGGCGAAGATGGAGGCTGCGCGGGCAAATCTGAACTGAACATGTCTATTCCAACTTTCCATTTTCCCTCGGCTTTCTTTTGCCATATCTCGCAATACTTGCCTTTATCCTTGCTGCCATCCTTCATCGTCATTTCGTACGTGCCGGTTAAAACGGCCATCTCGCCAGACTTCGCCACTTCCACGCGTGTTATTTTCCAACTGATATCCGTGAAGCTGTCGAGAAATCCTTTCCAAAGATTTCGAATTCCATCCTTGTTTGTCACTGCCGTTTGGTTCGGTGGCAAAATAACTGCGTCATCGGCGTAAAACGCCACTGTCTTATCGAGATCTTTGGCCGCAGCGACTTTCGACCATTGCGCATCCGCGTCGCGAACAGCTTTTTCGAGCTTTGAGTCAG
>DASXYB010000295.1:0-5830 GCA_036502745.1 Candidatus Udaeobacter sp. | reverse complement strand
GCGAAAAGGCAGGAGCCGCGTAAGGACGAGAATTTTGATCTCGTCGATGTGCGAAAAGATGAGGAGTGCACCGATACCGTCGGCGTTTATCTGCACGTAGATGACGACGGTAAAGCGCACATTCGCATGACCGTCGGTCCGCAAGTGCAAACACTCACTCGCGCGATGACGGCCATTCTTTGCAAGGGGCTCGATGGCTCGACACCGCAGCAAATTCTCGATCTGCCAAGCGATTTTGTTACGCGAATTGTGGGCACGGAACTGGTGCGGCTTCGCAGCCAGACTGTTTATTACGTCCTCACGCGGATAAAAAGCATCTGCAAAGTCTGGCTAGACCGGCAGCGCATGGCAGCGGTGGCATAGCGGAGTGGAAGTCTGGCGTCCAGCCGAACTCAGCAGATAAGCTTCCAGCTTATCAATGATCGGGTGAATAAAACGTCGGGCTAGAAGCCCGCCGTCCGATTCAACCACGATGGTTGATCTCCGGCGCGCATCTTCGCGCGTGACGTTCGCGCGATTTCGTTTACTGTCCGCGCTGGCGCAGATGCCGCGGAATAACGAACTCAACAAGATTCTTCTGATCGGCTCCGGTCCAATCGTGATCGGGCAGGGCTGCGAATTTGATTATTC
Source organism: Candidatus Udaeobacter sp. (assembly GCA_036502745.1). Classification (GTDB taxonomy): domain Bacteria; phylum Verrucomicrobiota; class Verrucomicrobiia; order Chthoniobacterales; family UBA10450; genus Udaeobacter. The sequence continues at coordinate 5,200 of DASXYB010000295.1, read as the reverse complement.
CGGTGTGCAGGCGTGCAAGGCGCTGCGCGAAGAAGGCTACAAAGTTGTCCTGGTGAATTCCAACCCGGCCACCATCATGACCGACCCGGAATTCGCCGATCGCACTTATGTCGAGCCGATCACGCCGGAAGTCATCGAGGCGATCATGGAACGCGAAAAACCGGACGCAATTTTGCCCACACTTGGGGGACAGACTGCTCTCAATGCCGCAATGGAATTGAATCGCAATGGCGCGTTGGCACGGCATGGCGTGAAATTGATCGGGGCGAACGCGCAGGCGATCGCAAAAGGCGAAGATCGCCAACTATTCAAAGAAGCGATGTTGCGCATCGGGCTCGAGGTGCCGCGGTCTGGCATAGCGCGTTCACTTGCGGATCTGGATCGCATCGTTGCCGAGATCGGATCATTTCCCCTAATCATTCGTCCTGCATTCACTTTGGGAGGTACTGGCGGCGGGATCGCTTACAATCGCGACGAACTCGACGAGATCGCAGCGCGTGGCCTGGATCTTTCGCCAGTGCGCGAAGTGTTGATCGAAGAATCGCTGGTCGGCTGGAAAGAATTCGAAATGGAAGTCATGCGCGACCAGAGGGACAACTGCGTGGTCGTTTGTTCCATCGAGAATTTCGATCCCATGGGTGTGCACACGGGCGATTCGATCACGGTCGCGCCTGTGCAAACGCTAACGGATAGGGAGTATCAAATGATGCGCGACGCCGCGTTCGCGGTGATCCGTGAAATTGGCGTCGAGACGGGCGGATCGAACATTCAGTTTGCCGTGCAGCCCGAAAACGGTCGCATGGTGGTGATCGAAATGAATCCGCGCGTGTCGCGTTCGAGTGCCCTGGCATCGAAGGCGACAGGTTTTCCGATTGCAAAGATCGCGGCCAAACTCGCGGTCGGCTACACGCTCGACGAAATTAGAAACGACATCACGCGCGAAACGCCGGCCTGCTTTGAGCCGACGATTGATTACTGCGTGGTCAAAGTGCCGCGGTTTACGTTTGAAAAATTTCCGCAGGCAGACGCGACACTCACGACTAGGATGAAAAGCGTCGGCGAAGCGATGGCGATCGGACGCACGTTCAAAGAAGCGTTGCAAAAAGCGCTGCGCAGCCTGGAGATCAAACGCTTCGGTTTGTTAGGCGACGGGGCGGACAAGGATATCGATCTTGAAACACTGCGATTGAAGCTGGCGATCCCGAATGCCGAACGAATCTTTTACATCGCGCAAGCATTCCAAAAAGGGGCGTCGATCGATGAGGTCTATGAGCTGACGAAAATCGACAGGTGGTTTTTGCGGAATGTGCAGCAGATCGTGGAGGAAGCGCTCGCACTCCATCGTGGCACAGGCATCTTGCCTGTGGGGCCGGCGGGCGTCTCGCCTGCCAAAGCAGATAAAGCAGCGAGGAACAATGTGCCGCGATTTCATCCGATGGATCGCCAGGGTGAGATCGGAAAGACGCGTCGCAACCTTCCACATTGGGAGCAGAAAGACGCTGCATACTTTGTGACCTTCCGGCTGGCCGATGCCGTGCCGGAAAATATTCTTCGGCGATGGAAAGAAGAACTAGAAGTCTGGAGGAAATTCCATCCTGAGCCTTGGAATAACGATACCAAGTATGAATACCAGAAGCGATTTCAAGACAGCCGTGAACAGTGGCTCGACCAAGGACACGGCGAGTGCATCCTCAAGAACTCAGGTGTCGCTGAAACCATGGTAGCTGCTTTGCGGCACTTCGATCGCGATCGTTATCTCCTGGATGCGTTTGTGGTCATGCCAAATCACGTCCATGTGCTTTTTCAACCGGCAAAAGGACAGGCAGTCAGGGATATTCTTCACTCGTGGAAATCTTTCTCAGCCAAGGCAATCAATCGTCAGCTTGGAACAACCGGGCGAGTCTGGCAGGACGAGAGCTACGATCGAATTGTGCGGGATTGGAATGAATTGGTGCGCTACCGCGAATACATCTCACGCAATCCAGAAAACGCGAAGTTGCGCGATGGCGAATTTGTGGTGCGCGCTGACGGCATTTTAGGAGGCAACTTTAATTCGGCAGGCGAGACGCCCGCCGGCCCCACAGGCAAGATGCCTGTGCCACAACTGCTGCGCGCGAAGAAATTCGGTTTTTCAGATCGCCAACTGGCGGTGGCAAACGGTGCGACCGGAACCGAAATCCGCGCAATGCGAAAATCGTTAGGCATTACGCCGACGTACCGTCTCGTGGACACGTGCGCGGCTGAGTTCGAAGCGTATACGCCCTACTACTATTCGACGTACGGCGACGAGAACGAGCGACGTGAGAGCGACAAGCGAAAGATCATGATCCTGGGTGGTGGCCCCAATCGAATCGGCCAGGGGATTGAATTTGATTATTGCTGCGTACATGCCGCATTTGCCCTGCGTGAGCTCGGATTCGAGACGATCATGGTGAACTCGAATCCGGAAACGGTTTCGACCGATTACGATACGAGCGACAAACTTTATTTTGAGCCGCTCACCCTGGAGGACGTGCTCAACATTTACGATCAGGAAAAGCCCGAAGGCGTGTTTGTGCAGTTTGGGGGCCAAACACCGCTGAATCTCGCCAGTGGATTGGAAGCGGCAGGCGTGCCGATTCTTGGGACGCAAACGCAAAGCATCGAGACCGCCGAAGACCGAAAACTATTCGCGGCGATGTTGGACAAACTCGGCCTCGGCCAAACGCCCAACGGTTCGGCCACGAGCGCCGAAGAGGCCGTGGCGATAGCGATCAAAATCGGCTATCCGGTGCTCGTTAGGCCAAGCTTCGTCCTGGGCGGGCGCGCCATGGAGCTCGTCTATACCGAAACGGACCTGACACGTTACATGGCAAACGCAATTGAGGTTACGCCCGACCGTCCGGTTCTGATCGATCGCTTCCTCGAGGACGCGATTGAGGTCGACGTCGATTGCATCTCCGACGGCGAGATTACCGTGATCGGCGCAATCATGGAGCACATCGAGGAAGCAGGCATCCATAGTGGTGACAGCGCCTGCGTGGTCCCGACGTTTTCCCTATCGCAAAAAGTTCTCGACGAGATTTCATCCGCGACAAAAGCAATGGCGCGCGAGCTGAATGTGCGCGGTCTGATGAACGTGCAATTCGCTGTAAAAGGCGACGACGTTTACGTACTGGAAGTGAATCCACGCGCCTCGCGTACTGTGCCGTTCGTCAGCAAAGCGATCGGCGTACCACTGGCAAAACTAGCCGCCAAAGTGATGACGGGAAAATCATTAGGCGAACTCGGATTCACGAAAGAAATCGTGCCGAAACATTTCTCGGTCAAAGAAGCGGTGTTTCCATTTCTGCGTTACGAGGGCTTGGATATTTCTCTCGGACCCGAAATGAAATCGACAGGGGAAGTAATGGGCATCGACGTCGATCTGGGTCTTGCGTACGCGAAATCACAGATGGCTGCGCCGCCTCCCTTACCAAAAAGCGGAAGAGTCTTTGTGAGCGTCAAAGACGCCGATAAGGAAGCGATCATTCCCGTCGCGCGCGAATTTCTCAAGCTAGGATTTGAAATTGTTTCCACCAGCGGAACGGCACAAGCGCTGACCGAAGCGAAAATCAAAGTGACTAAGGTTTTCAAGATTCATGAGGGACGTCCAAACGTGCTCGACCGGATCAAGAATGGTGACATCAATTTCATCATCAACACGCCGAGCGGTAAAATTCCACGTGAGCACGAAGTGGTCATTCGCAACGCCGCGCTCGCGGCCAAAATTCCAATTATGACGACGGTGCGCGCGGCACTGGCCAGTGCGAACGGCATTCGGTCACTGCAGAAACGAAAACTTCAGGTGCGAAGCTTGCAGGAATACCACGCTTCGCAGACGTTGAATCGTTGATCCGGAAGAACGGCATCATCATTCTGACCGGAGCGCAGCGGAGTCGAACAATCCCGCCGGAGTGTTCCAATGGCGCCGCCGTGGAATTTCTCGACGTCGCTCGACATGAGTACCCGTTGATGCCATTTGTCAGCCATGAAATTTTCTATTGTGTTAGCTGTGTTGTTAGCCTCGGCTGCTTTTGCTGCCGACGAAAAGAAAGAAGAAAAAAGTCCCATGAATGCAACCAATGAAGTGGCCGTGATAAAAACGAGCGAGGGCGATATGGTGGTGCAGTTTTGGACGGATGCCGCGCCAAAGACCATCGAAAATTTTAAGAAACTGGCGCGCCAGGGATTCTATGACGGCACGATTTTCCACCGGATAGTCAAAGAATTCATGATCCAGGGAGGCGATCCGAATTCAAAAGACCCGGCGAAAGAGAATAGTTACGGACAAGGCGGTCCCGGTTACCAAATCAAAGCCGAGTTTAACGATCATCCTCACGATCGGGGTGTAATCTCAATGGCGCGCAGCGCCGACCCGGATTCGGCCGGCTCGCAATTCTTCATCTGTCTCGCACCAGTGCACCGGCTTGATCATCAATACACGACTTTCGGCAAGCTGATCAAAGGCGAGGATGTGCTCGAAAAAATCGGCAACACTCCGGTCGAGCGAAATGCACAGGGCGAACCGAGCAAGCCGACCAAACGCGTGGTGCTTGAGAGCATCAAAATCGTGCCGGCTGATTCAGTGAAATAGAGACTCGGTCACGCTGTTGTCATTCCGAGCGAAGCAGAGGAATCTCTTGCTGTTTTCAGAGAATCGAGAGATGTCTCGATTCCGCTCCATATGACAAAGATTGCATTAATCCAGATGCGTTGCGGCGTGGAGCCGGAGAAGAATTTCGCGCGCGCGATTGAATTTATTCGCGACGCGGCGAGACAAGGCGCAGAGGTTGTTTGTCTGCCGGAGCTTTTTCGGTCGCAATATTTTTGCCAGACAGAAGATCATAAAAACTTCGATTTGGCCGAGGAAGTGCCTGGAAAAACAACCGCCCAACTGGGAGAAATTGCTCGCGAAACCGGCACACTAATTATCGCATCCTTGTTCGAGAGACGCAGCGCCGGACTCTATCACAACACGGCGGCAATTATCGACGCGAATGGAGAATTGCTCTGTAAATATCGCAAAATGCATATTCCAGATGATCCGCTGTATCACGAAAAATTTTACTTCACGCCAGGCGATCTCGGATTTCGAGCGTGGGACACTGCGCGTGGAAAGATCGGCGTCTGTGTTTGCTGGGATCAATGGTATCCGGAAGCCGCGCGGCTGACCGCGTTG
>DASXYB010000294.1:0-16868 GCA_036502745.1 Candidatus Udaeobacter sp. | reverse complement strand
CGCATTCATTGGCGCCGGGTTCTATGAGGAGTTCACATTTCGTGGATTTCTCATGCAAGGCCTGGCGATGTTGTTTGGTGGGAGTCGCAGTGCATGGATCGGCGCTTGCATTCTGCAAGGGGCGCTGTTCGGGGCAGCGCACGCTTACCAGAATCCGGTCGGCATCGCGATCACCGGCACGCTCGGGATTTTGATGGGACTATTGGTTCTAGCGTCGGGGCGGAATCTTTGGCCTGTGATCATTGGACATGGGCTCTTCGACGCGAGCCGTTTTGTTTTGTTCTACTTTCAAGGGTCGCCGACTGGCTGATCTGCTTTTCGCGGCGCGGCCGGCGGTCGCGCCCTACCAAGTACCCAATCGTCAGCGATTCAACAGGCGGGAATCGAACCGATAGTCGACCGGCTGGCTGATTTTGATTTTTCTGAAATCGGGATGCCTGGGATTTAACAAAAAATTCATCTCACTCCTGCTTAGCACGCTGGGCACTGCAAGGACCACCGACTTTCCCGCGTGCACCCAATCGTCGCCGATTTGCATAGTTTCAACCGTCGGCGGTTCCGTGTTCCAATTCGGTGGAAGATTCCTGGCGGCAAAGTATTCGGTGAGCTTGTCCTCCCATTCGAGTCGAAACGAACGGTATAAATCGTCCGGTGAGAGTGGCGTCAGATGCACAAACAATTCCAAAGCTGCGAGCGATTCGTGTTCACTGACATAAATTACCGGAGTGCCGCGCGAGTTCCATCGGCCGCCATAGACGCGAGCGCCTTCGCCGGTAAATGCGCTGTCAACGTGTGCCGCGCGAACAATTCGCCACGCAGACGGCATCAGGTATAAACACTGTATTTGATGCGGCCTAACAAGTCTTCGACCTCGCGTGCACCTGTCTCAGTGCTGGCATAGTCGAGCGGGACTGCGCCGCCGAGACCGACTTGTGGGTGTTTCAGCCATGCTCGCGCTTTTTCAGCATCACCGAAAACTGTTGTTGCGTGTCTGAGTAACAGCGAGAAGCGGACAACTTTGTCCGATTCATCCGGAGAGAGTCTCCCGGCGCTTTTGCGCCGCTGCAGCGTGGAACGTGAAATGCAAAGTTTCGCTGCGAGCTTCTCGAACGGGAGATCGAGCGTATCTTGTAAAGTTTTCAGCTCAGAAAAACGCAGGCCTTTTTGAATTTTTTGAATCAACTCAGTTGGGTGCGTTGACGTTCCATCTACTGTGTTCTTATCGACACTTGCCGTTTTCATAAAGGTGTGTGGTTTGATTCAATTGACACATTATACTGTGTCAATTGGACATAGTCAATGCCGGCGGGAGCATTGAAGAAATCCGCGACGCAGCTTAGGCCGCGATCTGGCCAAGAACGGTGCGCAGTTCGTGAAAATCCACCGGCTTCGCCAGATAAAAATCGAAGCCAGCTTTTTTGCCCCGCTCGATATCGTCACGCGCGCCAAAGCCAGATATGGCCACAGCTTTCACTGCTCCTTTTCGTTTGGCTTCCACGACGACATCGTAGCCATTCCCGTCCGGCAAGGCGATATCACACAGAACGACGTCGAACTCTTTTGCCTTGATCATATCCAGGGCGCTACGGGCGTTATCGGCCGTGGAAATATCGTGGCCGAAATGATTCAGAAGCTGAGATAATGCCTCAAGCGTGTCACTGTGATCCTCTACCACGAGGATACGCAAACTCTTGTCCGAATTATACTCTGCTTTAGATCGATCCTGGCTCATCTCTTCCAAATCCCCGAAAGCCCTATAATCGGATTTCATACCTCGTCCAGATGCAATTGGGCGGACGCAAATCTCACAGTTGAAAAAACGTGCGGAGCCGGTGCAGGAAGTTGGCCGTGTATTGGCGTTCTGTTGATGCATGCTCGTCTGCGCTTGTAGCTTCTTTCAGGATCCCTTCGGTTTCCATTTTTCGCTGCGCAAGCAATTGACTTAATTGCTCCAAGCACGTTGGGGCGCCGCCCAGGACTTCGGCCATCACCGGTTTTCCGATTTCCATGACGTAGCAGTCCCCCCCTGCGCGGACGGTGGCGCTGCGCGGTTCGCCAGTGAGCAGCGACATTTCGCCGAAACAATCGCCCGCTCCGAGAGTTGCGACTTGAATCTTCGATCCATTTTTTGACACGAACACCTTCGCTGCTCCGCGAAGCATGACGAACATCGACTCGCCCGCCGCGCCTTCTTCGATCACCGGTTCGCCACGACCGAAAAGTTTGAGGCGCGCCTGGTTGACCATGTGGTTGAGTTGGTCTTCGGAAAGACAGTCAAAGAGTCGTTCTCCGCGCAGAATAGAAAACGCCTCGACCTGATCTTCCTGAAGAGGCACCGCTTTTTTACGTTCAACGTGCAGTGTGCGAATGGGGAAAGGAATGGTGATGCCCTGGCGCTTCAATTCGTACCAAACATTACTGCGCACGGAATCGTTGGTCTCGTTGATGCGAGAGTGATTGCCCATGTAGAATTTGATCTCATACGTCATGGAATAATCGGAGAAGTCGACCAGGAACACCTTTACCGGCGGATTGGGCAGAACGTTTTTGCCCCTCTGCGCGGCGCGTCCGAGGGCATCTTTTACGCGGTCAGGCGGCACAGTGTAATCGATGCCTACCCGAATGCGCATGGCGTGAACTTCAGTCGGATAGTGCAGATTAACGATCTGGTGGCTCACCATCTCGTTGTTAGGAATGTCGAGATAAATGTCGTCGTTTGTGCAAAGTCGTGTGGAACGCCAGTTGATCTCACGCACTTCGCCGTAGGTGTCGCCCACCTTCAACCAATCACCGAGCTTGTACGGCCGGTTAATTTGAATTGCTACGCCGCCGATGATTCCGGCGAACAGATTCTGTCCGGCGAAACAGACGATGATTGCGAGAACGCCGGAGCCAGCGAGCAGTCCCTTTAGTTGCGCTTCTGCGTGATATTCATAGCTCAGGACAAAAAGCAGTACAATCAAAAAGATGATTCCGCCGACTACCTCGCGAAGAAAATGCGGAATCGTTGTTCCTCGTTTGGTTTCGAAGTAAAAATCCCAGACGTAGCGATTCACGAGCGCCACAACGAGTGCCGTGCTCAACAAAATCGCTGCTGCGCCGATATGATGGCGCCACGACGCATGAACCCCGTAAAACGCAATGGCCGCATAGAATGCGACTATTAAACAGTAGAGCCTGAACAACAGGCCCAGGCGCACGCCGGCACGGCGCTTTAGGAATCGCCCAATTCCAAGCGCGACAAAAAACGTCACGATAAATACGACTACCGTGATGACGTCGCGTTCCACTGCAGAAACCGCCTCAAACATCAAGCGGCCATTATACCAGAAGAAGGCCTCTGGAATAGTTTTTCTGCGTGACGTTTAAAAGGCGAACTGGCTCGTGCGCCAGGATTAACAAGCGCAAGATACGGCACTGCTGCCCGCAGAGTTATCGCCGATGCTATTTAGGCGGTGCGAGGACGAGCCACGCCCATCCCGCGAGGAAACACAAACCGCCTAACGGAGTAATTGCACCGAACCAACGATGATTTGTTAGGGCAAGCAGATACAAGCTCCCGCTAAACAGCAAGATCCCCATGAGCAGCAGCAAGCACGCGCCGCGGTTGATGGTCCCGTAAAGCGCAAGCGCGAGGAGCGCAATTGCATGTACGAATTGATAAAACACCGCCTTGTTCCAGACATCCAGCATCCCCCGCCCTTCAAGGGTCGATCGCAAAGCATGCGCACCAAACGCTCCCAGCGCGACCGCCACGAAGCAAAGCGCAGCTGCGATTCGAAAAAGCAAAATCGCCATGTTATTTACTTCCGGCGAGCTTGCCGGATCTCCAACTCTTTTTTCAAAGCGTCAATGCTGATTGCCTGTTCGCCGAGTCGTTCTGATATAGAAAATTGTTCCCGCCACTCCAAGGGCCGCTGCTCCGAGAAAATTCAGTGCTGGTCCGAGTTTCCACAGATACGCGCCAAGGATTGCGCCCGTGCTCACGACCAGGTCGCGGACCAGATAGTACGCCCCAATCATTTGCCCGCGGCGTTCCGGATCAGAGTAGCCAATGATTAGCGCTTTACGGGACGTATCGCCGAATTCCTTCAAGCCGCGAATCGTAAACGCAATGATCAGAGCGGAAAAACTGCGCGACATCAGTAAGCTGATCGGAAAAAGCGTGAACATGACGAAGGTCACGATCACGAATGGCTCGCGCCCGTATCGATCGGCGTAATGCGAAGCGGGAATAATACACAATGTGGCGGCGAGCATTTCTACTGTCGTGAGAATCCCCACTTGCTGAGCGCTCATGCCTATGTAGTCCATCGCAAAAATTACAATCCACGCATAGGGAAGTCGTTCGCAAAAGCGAATCAAAATGTCGCTTAAGAGCAAACGTCTCATCGGCGGAGTGAATTCACGGAAGTTCCGCCAGAAACTCCAGCGCTCCGCCGCCGGCGCGATAGCCGAGGCGACGCGCAATTCAACGGAGTCTTCCCGGAATTGGCGCTGAACGAAAATCGTCAGAGCGGAGAGAAAAATCGAGATGATGAGCGCAAGTCGGACGCCGGGGATGATTCCAAAGCGATCGATCAATATTCCGCCCAAGATCGGCGCGACCATGATCGGCAATCGTTTGATTACCGATTGAACACCTACACCCATGGAATGGCGGTGTGCTTCAAGCGCGACTCCGACGAGGGAAAAAGTGGCAGGCAGGGAAAAACAACTCCACGAAAGAAAGAAAAACATTCCTGCGATCACCCCGCCCCAGGTTGGAATCAGTAGGACGAGTGAGTAGCCAACGATCGAGACCACATTGAAAATGATGAATGCTCGCCGATGTCCCCAATGATCTACGATTATTCCACCGGGATAGGCGTAAACGGCGCCAAGCAAAGTGCGCAGCGCATCATAAAGACCGATGACAAAAACTGTTGCGCCGAGCGCTTGCAGATATTTCGGCACAAACCGCATCCATAGTTCTTCGCCAGCGCCTATCACAAAAATGGCGATGAGTAGGACAACGAGGTTGCGTTTGAGTCCGAAGAAAGCAGCGAGAGATTTTAGCGCTGGCACGTTCGAGTTTTGTTGGATTGGCGCGCGTTTTTCAAGTCATCGCGAGACCGAAAGTTGCGGCGGCTTCTCATTAGTGGGCAGCGCACCGGCCTTCGCCCGCGCGATTTCTATTAAACAGTCGGCCGATCAATGAACAAGCAACGCTAGGCGCCGACAGCAACTATTCGTAAGCAAACATGCACGAAAGAAGATCGGAACTCATTGCCAAGGTACCTCAGGTAACAATTCTGTTCTGGATTGTTAAGGTCCTCGCGACAACGCTCGGCGAAACCGCGGGCGACGCGGTAACCATGTCGTGGCTCGGCGAAACGACCGCTGAGGCGAAGGGCACAGGCTACCTTATCGGAACGGCAATCTTTGGCGTTATTTTCATCGTCGCCGTCCTGGTGCAGATCAGGGCCAAAAAATTTCATCCGTTCCTGTACTGGCTGACGATTGTCGCGACGACGACGGTCGGCACGACGTTAGCCGATTACTGCACGCGATCGCTCGGCATCGGTTACACCGGCGGTTCGACCATTTTGCTGACCTGCGTGATCGCGTCGCTTCTGATCTGGCGCTGGTCGACCGGGAGCATATCGATCGAAACGGTGAGTACGCCAAAGGTCGAAATTTTTTATTGGGTGACAATCATGTTCTCCCAAACGTTGGGAACAGCGCTTGGCGATTGGGTCGCCGACACGAATGAAATGGGCTATCTCGGCGCTGCCGCTATTTTCGGCGGATTACTTTTGTTGACCGCTCTTCTTTACTACTTCACGGGTTTTTCGCGGGTCATTTTGTTTTGGGCTGCATTCATTTTGACTCGGCCGCTCGGAGCCACTCTCGGCGATTTTCTCGACAAGCCGGTCGCGCAAGGCGGCCTGGCTCTGAGCCGTTATACTGCGTCGATTGCGCTCGCGGTTGTGATCGCCGCGTTGATCCTGATCTTCCCCCAAAAGCCCGCTTCAAAATCGCATTGACGGCATTCAGTAAACGAACTGCATACCGAAATAACCAATAAGCGCGGTCGACTGATCGGGCGACCGAAGCTCGTGTCCCATCGACACAATCAACACGTAGTTTTCGGTGAACGCATGCCGCAGACCGAAATTCAGCGTGAGCACGTCGCGGGTGAAATTCATTCGCGATTCGTCATGTAGCTCTGCCATTAACATCGTTGATTTGGCGACTTCGAAACCGAAGACGATTCCGTACAACCATTCGCTTCGACCAACTGTGCTCGCTCGCGGACCGAACTCAGCATCCACGTGCAATCGGCCAAATGCCTTCGCAGCTTGAAGTGGAATTTGAAAACGTGTGCCGTCTTCGGCCAGGCCGCGGCGCACCGATGACTGCGCAACATTGAAAATTACGCGCGGAAACATCGATACGTCGAAGCCGCCAGTTGCCTCATCGAGAAAGCGCCATTTCACCGCCGCTTCAGTTCCGCCTATTCCGTCGATTAAGCCATGGCCACTCCGTCTCACAAGTACCAGCGCAGTTTGCAACGTGAGCTGAATGTGATCACCCAACCCATAATTAAGGTCAATTGCCGGAACATCGGATGCCGTTTCACCGGGGCGGTGTTCGAACGCAATTGCGAAATTGTTTTCCCATTTGCCGTTTCCTGGCGTGCCCGGATCATCCGTGATCATCGGCGGACCGCCTTGGCCAAACGCAACTCCCGCCGCGCATGCGAGGCTTAGGACAATCGCAAATCGTCGCACCTCTATTTTTCCGCTGATTCCGCGGGAGCGTACACGAGCAACTTAAGTGTGTTCGCAACAATGCTCGGACGTGTGGGCGAACCGCCCGGCGATGGCGAGGGCGCAGGCGCAAACTGCGCGGTTGGCAAATATATCCGATGCATTCGCGGGTCGAGTGCCATCGTTCGCGCGCCACGTTCCGTTTTCAAAATTTGAACCACTGCGAATTTGTGGGGCGGTCCTTCTTTAGCAATCGTCGTTGTGCCATCTCCGCAGGATGCGAACGCGAGCTGCATTGAATCATCGAACGCGCAGCCATCCACGCCGGCACCAATGGGAACACTGCCCACCACCTTTCCGCTTTCAGTATCGAGCATCACCATCATTTTGTTGTGGCAGCCCGAGAACAAACGATGATGCGCCGCATCCAGAGCAATTCCACTTGGTCCTTCGCCCGGCGCAAGCGACCAGTGCGCGACGACTTCATGTTTATCCGCATCGATCACCGCGACCTCGCTCTTATCTTCGATGTTGCAGTAAATCCGACCTGCCTTTTCATCTACCACCGCGAATTCTGGATTTCCTTCAAGCGGAATGGTCGCTGAGATGCTGGCCGTTTTCGCGTTGATAATCGTGACCGAATTTCCAGTGTGATTAAAAACGTAGACCTCACCATGGCGAGGCTCGTAAACAACAGCGTCTGGATTTGCGCCCGTGTCGATCTTCGAAATTGTTTTTAACGTTCTTAGATCAACAACGCTCGATTTAGATTCCTTGCCATTCGACGAAAAACCGCGTTGCACTTCGGGTACGGCCATGAACGCATGGACGCCAGGCGTGTCGGCGATTTCGCCCGCAACGCTGTTTGTATCCAAATCGACAACAACAACCTTCGTGGCGTGTGACAGATAAAGGCGATTCGCCGTCGGATCGATTGTCAAAATATCCCAGCCGCCTTCACCACGGATCGGGATGTCGCTTAAGAAGCGATAAGCATCCTTCCCAAAACAACCAGAAGAAGCCACCCAACAGATCCCGCAAATCAGACACAGCTTTTTCGTAGGCAAAAAAGTGAGCGAACTCGGCCTTGAAAATTGATTTCCTTCAACTCGTGCTCGGAATGCGCCTGCTAACGCTCCGCCAGGCGTGTACGAAAGTAAAACGAGAATGTCGCCAGCGGGCGCCTTAAAGGCCTCAGCTGTCGGTTTGGCGTTTGCATTCTGTATAAAGCGCGCCGTACACGATGAATTCGCGTTCGAGAATTTCGTGATCGCTTAGTCCGAGCGCGCCGAAACCACTGGCAACCCAGCGCAAACCTTCTCCGGCGGGATGCGAATCTGCCGCGCGCACAATCTCGCCCAGCAACATCAGCGCGGGGTCAGTGAGATTGTATTTTTTCATGATCGAATTGAAAGAAACGTCTTCGCCGTGATGTCCGAGCTCGCAATCGGGCACATCGAATACGATTCCATCACTGATCTTCGTCCAATCGGTGCTTCGAGGCAGGAAAACAAACTCCGCGTCAGGGTCGATGAATTTCTTGATAAGCCACGGGCAAGCCACGCGGTCCACTTTAATTTTCTCGCGAGTGATCCACTTCATGCTTAGCATAGTTTCATCGAGGTGTGGTCTATTCTACCGCTCTTTCGGCCGCAAAAGTGCTCCGCCCGACACGGCAATCAATAACGCGCCAAAGGTGCAGACAATCGCTGCGCCCGATGGAAAGTCGCCCCAGAAAGAAAAATAGAGACCTCCCACGCCGCCAAGCAATGCGATCAACCAACCGATGAGCAATCGGCGGCTGAGGGTGCGGGCAAGACTGATTCCGCATACCGCTGGGACGATCAAATAGCTGAAAACGAGCAGGACGCCGGCGATCCGAACGAAACTCGTTACGACGAGGCCGAAGGCGGCGTAAAACAAAAAGTCCCACCAGCGCACGCGCAATCCTTTCTCGTAGGCCGCGTCGCGATTGAAAGAAACGAGGAGGAATTGTTTGCGCAAAACGAAATGCAGAATTCCCACGAGCGCGAAAAGACCAAAGCATTTCCAAACTTCGAGTGGGGTCACGAGCAGGATATTTCCAACAAGCATGGTCTTGATCTGCTCGTCCCCTTCCGCCGCCCGGCTGAGAAACAGGACCGCGGCCGCCGCTGCAACGACGTACGATATTCCAATTACCGCTTCTTGGGGCACCCGACTGGTACGTTTTCCAGTCACGGAAAAGACCGCGGCGCCGATAAGCGTGAAGCCGAGGCCGAGGGCAAATGTTTTTGGGCTTTGTAAATCCATGTGCAACAGCACTGCCACGCAAATCCCGAGCGCGGCCATTTGGGCCATCGCGATGTCTATGAAAATGATCCCTCGCTGCACAACGTGGAGGCCGAGATAAACCAGCAGCCACGGTAGGAGGACGCAGGCGATGATCGGCCAGAACATCACGTCCCACATAATTATTTCATCGCGGCGGCGATTCGCGAGACGAGTGTGTCGATCAAAGCGATGTAGGTGCCGGTGTTCGGCAGCGCGCCGGGAAATTGCGCGACGTCCACTACTTTTGCCCCGGTCGAGGCTGCGACCTTTTCAGCAATTTTACGGTTGTGATACGGCTCGACCAGAATCGCTTTCACATGAGCCGCTTTCATTTTTTCGATAACCTCTGCGAGATGAGAAGGAGACGGGGGAATGCCCGGCTTCGGCTCGAGAAAGATGTCGATGTTGAAACCGAAGCGATGTGCCAGGTAAACCCACGATTCGTGATAGGCGGCTATCGGCTGGCCTTTAAACGGGAGCAAGGTTGCGCCCCATTCCTGGAGCTTGGCATTGATCGTCTGCTCGAATTTTTTGTAGTTAGCGTCATAGGTCGCAGCATTAGCTGGATCAACCGCAGCGAACGCCTGGGCAATGTGCTGCGCCACCGTTTTGGCAATGATCGGATCAATCATGAAATGTGGATTGCCGAGCGCGTGCACGTCGCCCGCGGCGCGCGTGAGTGTCGTCGGGACACCCATCAACCTGATGCCTTGTGAGGCCTGCACGCGACCGGGTTTGCCTACCTCGATTTTAGGGTTGCGCGCATTTTGCAAGAGCGGTGGCAGCCAGCCGAGTTCGAGTTCCGCGCCGCCGTCAATCAGCACATCAGCCGTGCGTAATTGCACGACAAAACTTGGCCGCGCGTCGACGAAGTGCGAATCCTCGGTCGGCTTCGCCAGGACGCTAACGGTAACTTTGTCGCCGCCGATTTCGCGCGCGACGGCGCCGAAATCAGGCAAAGTCGCGACGACGTTGAGTTTTGCCTGTACCGAAAAAACACAGACAGAAATTGTAGACAGGATTAACAGGATTTTTTTCATGACCTAAAATTTGTGAGCGCCGTGCGCACCGAGAATGAATTCCCACTGGAGAAAGACCGACTCGACTTGCCGTGAAGAGAGGAAAAAGTTCTGCTCCAGGAAATCCTGATTGTACTGCAATCGGATTTTTGAAAACTCGGTCGGATACCAGGTGAGATTAGCGCTGAGACGCCAACGTGATTGCCGATCCAAGTCGTCGGTAAACTGGGAATCCTGCATGTCGACATAGTCGCCACGAATGCCAGCAATCCATCCTTTCTTAAATCCCCACAGCACCTGCGAATACAGCCCCCAATCGTGAAACGTTTCCGCGACAGGGAACGAGTCATCCGCGCCCCGGCCGGCTTGGAACCGGCGATACATGACTTCCGTCTGCCATTTCAAAAAAGGAAAGCCGCCTTCGGCTGTTGCGCTTTTCCACTTGTAAAGGAGGTCAGCGCCGTAAATCTGAGTTCGTGAATTCGCGCCGGTCTCGTTGGAACCAAAGGCGCCCGAAACACCTGCCAATACCACCTGAGTCGGGCTAAGATCGACAGAATTTTCCCAGCGCGGTATCCAGACGAAATCCTGCAAGCCGCGCGCTTCACGATCGGTCGTTATGCGGTCGAAAAACATTCCGTCGTCACCAGGATTTCGGAAGGAAAATCCCGTGGTGCCGCGTCCATTTTGCGACGCAAAGATCAATTGCGAATACCACGGCACAGGCAGCGTCCAGGAAGTCTGCGCGCCAACGCCGCGCAACCCGTCAGGCCCGAGAAATAAGCCGTTGACGAGAGGCGTATCCACAAACTCCCAAGTGTGTGGATGCGTCGGATTCAATCTGCCGAACGCGGCGAAGAATTGCCCGCCTTTCAACTGGAGGTTGAACGGCAGGCTCGTCGTTTGCATGAACGCTTCTTCGACCTCGACTTCGGTTTCATTGTCGTTGTCCAGTTTGAAAACAATATTCGCGAACCCTTCGAAGTAAGGATCGACTGCTCCGTCGAACGCGAGCTCGGTGTTGCGCGCGTTGAATCCGCGCTGCTGTGGATCGTGATCGCCAACTTCGATGTTGTGGAGATCGCGCGCGCTGGAATAAGCGAGCGCGAACAGGCCATCGAGTGAAATGTTCATATAATTTTTGCCGCCGCCTATGGTGATAGGTTGTGTTAACGATCCGCCAGCCCCTGTGCTTGAGATCGTTTCCGGTTCCGATGTTATGACTGAGGTATCGGTTGTCGGAAAACCTCCCAATCCAGGGGTGCCGCTTGCGGCAGGCGCAGCTGCTGATGCGACGACAGACGTGTCTTCAGTCGGAAAACGGGGCGGTGCACTCGCGTCGGCGGCGGGCGAACTCTCGGCGGCCGCAATGGGAGACGGCTCTGGATTTGGCGGAAGCCCCGACTCACCTGTGAGGTTTGCCTTTTCCAACGCGGCCTGCTGATCTTTCACTTGCTGTTGCAACGTCTTCACCGTCTCGGTGAGCGATTGCACTTGCTGGCGCAGCGCTTCCACATCTGCTGCTGTAGCCGTTGTTGCATTTGAAACTGTCGGCCCCGGCGATGAACTGGATACTGGCGTCGTTTCGTGCGCGGAAACGGCCGCTGCCGGAAAAATCGCTAGTGTTACCAAAATAAATTTTCTCATCAAAACACTCCTGACTTAAAACTTGGGCATCAACTGCCCGATCGATTCAAACCTGCTGCGTTCGGCGCGCCTTGATCCAGCGACGTAGAAACGCACTTAGCGCCACTGTCCGCTTGCGGAAAGGATCAACGCTTCAGGAGTGTGCTGGAGGCGCGTGCTCGAAAATGCACGCGGCAAGAAAAGGCGATTCAATCCACTGTGGAGTTAGCGCCGGAATTTTTGACAATTGAACAGTCGAGACCGGTGCGCTGACGAATGGCGGGTGCGCAGAATAATTATAGCTGGCAGACGATACAATCGTCACCGCGCACACATGCTCAGTGCCGAGAACCTTATGAATCTGCTCATGGAGCCGCGGAGCATCAGCGAGGGCGACCGTGAAAAGGAACGCACCAATCATTCCCAAGACTATCAAGCGGCGGCAGATGGAGCGCTCACCGCGGATAACATGTCGCATGACGGCGAGTTTGATTCGTCGCTCAAATTATGCAAGCAGCAATTGTTCTGTAACGATCTACACACCGCCGTTCTTGTAGCCTGTCTGGGGCGGGAACGATTCCGGGATTCTGCTTTTTGCCGAATCGTCCTGGCTGCGACTCATTAGCGCGATTCGGGATTGCTCGGGTTCTTTCTTGTTGCGAAAGTAAATCCTGGCCTAACGAGTCTTGGCCGGCCGAGTGCGCACAACAGCGCTACTGAGCAGACGCACATGATCGCGAAGTGATTGCTCCACTTTGCGCGAGATCCCGTCCGCTTCCTGCACGGAGATGGAAGGGTCGACGTCGATGGCGATGTCGCTGTGCACGCGATGACCAAGCCAGCGCGCCCGGACATCATGCACTGCGCGCACTCCGTCCACATGCATCGGTGCGTGTTCGATCTGCGCGAGAATCTCCGGCTCGATTCCGTCGATCAAGCGCACCCAGATGGACAGCGCGGCGTCTTTGACGATGAACAGGATCGCGATCGTAATACCCAAGCCGACGATCGGGTCGAGAATCGCATAACCGAAGTAAACACCGAGCACCCCGATCAAAACCGCGAGGCTGGTGAATCCGTCCACGCGCGCGTGCTGACCATCCGCGATTAACGCAGCCGAACCGATTTCCCGGCCAACGCGAATGCGGAAAACGGCGACAGCTTCGTTTCCGAGGAACCCGATCACGGCGGCAAGCGCCACCCAGCCAAGCTGAACCACTGGCTGCGGATGAATGATTTTTCGAATTGATTCATACGCGGCGACGCATGCGGAAAAGAAAATGATGAGAACAATGACTACCCCGGCCACGTCTTCGGTTTTTCCATATCCGTAAGTGAAACGGCGGCTGGCGCGGCGGCGTGTGAGGGAGAATGCTATCCAAAGAGGAATGCTTGTGGCCGCATCAGCGAAGTTGTGAATCGTGTCTGCGAGCAGCGCGACCGAGCCCGACAAGAGAACGATGATCAATTGCAGTGCAGCGGTGATTCCGAGCGCGACTAAGGAAATTTTGAGCGCGCGAATGCCACGCTCACTTGACTCCATGGCCGAATCGGTCTTCTCGGCGATGCTGTGCGAGTGTCCGTATAGCGCGCGCAGCCATCCAAAAATTCCAGACCCGTGACCATGCTTGTGTGCGTGATTGTGCTCGGCATGCCCATGATCGTGATGATGCTGTGAATGCTCGGCGCTCATAAACTTTGTTTTTGTTCCGACGTTAAAGCGACGAAGGCGCCAATTCTATTTTTGTCTCCTCCACTTCTTCCAACACTGCGGCGGATGACTTTTCTTCGCGTTCGAACCAGGAATAGAGCACTGGCAACACAATCAACGTGAGAAATGTCGAGCTGAGAATTCCACCGATAACAACGGTCGAGAGTGGGCGCTGAACTTCAGCGCCGGTGCCGGTTGCGATCGCCATTGGAACAAAGCCCAGGCTAGCTACCAGCGCAGTCATTAACACCGGGCGCAGTCGAGTTAACGAGCCTTCAATGACCGACTCACGGATCGGCCGACCTTCTTCACGTAATTGATTAAAATAGGTAATCATCACCAGCCCGTTCAGGACGGCTACGCCGCTTAGCGCGATGAATCCGACGGCTGCTGTGATGCTGAATGGCATTCCACGTAGCCACAGCGCAAGAACGCCACCGGTCACAGCAAGCGGGATTCCGGTGTAAACCAGCAGGGCTTGACGAAGGCTACCAAAGGCGAGGAAGATCAGAATGAAAATCAACGCCAGCGCAGCCGGTACGACAATGGCTAATCGCGCGCGCGCTTCCTGCAAATTCTTGTACTGTCCACCAAATTCGATTAAATAGCCCTCCGGCATCTTCACCTGTTGTTTGATGCGTTGTTCGGCATCGCGATCGATCACTGCCACTTGTCGGGCGTTCGGCACGTTTGCGAAGATTCGTTTTCCATTCTTTTCAAGCGCGAACGCTTCGGGATGTGCCGAAAGTTTGATTGAGCCGACTTCTTTTCCATCCAGCGCATCGACGATAGCAATCCCACCGTTGCCGAAGCCGACGTAAACTTTCTTACTAGCCTCATCGTAACGAACATTATCGGCATCATCCTTGAATTGCAGTTCGCCAAGCGGTTGAAATGATTTGGAGTCGTAGATTTTGAGGACCCCGCCGTTGTCATTCGCAACAAAGATGCGGTTTAATTCAGGGGCGTAAGCAACGCCCTGTGGCGCACCGAGCCCCGTAAAGGAGTGAATGCGCTTGGCCTTGCGCAGGTCGATAACTTCGACTGTGTTGTTGCCGAGCGCACAGACGAACAATCGTTCGCCAGCGGCATCAAACGCGAAATGGTCGATTCGTCCCTCGACGCCTTGGAATGCAACGGTCGTTCTTAATTTGAGCGGCGTTCCTCCCTGCGCATCGAGAGTAACCACCCCGCCGGTAATAGCCGTGAGCGTAACGGAAAGTGCCCTACTCAACAGGGATGGATTCAATCTTGCGAAGGCGAGCTGACTTCTTGTAAGCCGGCTATTAGGAACGCGTTCTTGAGCGCCTCTCCCAAGTCTTTGGCGCGGCCGCGTGCCCAATAATGGAAAAACATCATGCGCGGTTGTTCGTGCGTCATGTGCTGGTGAATGGCGACGATGTTGATCTTGTCCTTACACAGCGATTTCAACACCGCTTGCAATTCGTCTTCCGTCACCACGAAGTCGCCGTCGACGATCGCATTGTCGTCGCTCCCAGCGAACGCTGCCCACGTGTTTACGCCCATGTCTTTGCCGATCTTTACGCCGTGCATTGTTGCAGGTCTGCCGAACGTGAACTTGACCATTCCGTCTTTCGACTCCCCCTGTGCTCCAAACATTCCATTAAGAGGCGCAGCAGTGATCGAACTCTTTTCCGGCAACGGCGCTCCGCCGAAGGAGTCCTTTGGATTGGGACTGCCCGCGCGAATTTGTTTCGCAGCGTCATAAACTTTTCTGACAGCACCGGCCAATTTATCGACTGCGCCTTCGCCTTCGATATGCATGAAATAGACTTTCGGATGATCGAAGAAGAAATGATTGTGAAGCGCAGTGACGTTAACACCATTGTCGAGCGCAACTGACATCGCTGCGTTGACTTCATCCTCAAACAAAACTGTATCGCCCATCACCATTGCTCCATCTTTTGTCGGCGTGAATGCCGCCCATGTCCCGAGCCCCATGAACGGCGGCATCGTCCATCCATCCACCACCACCTTCACGTCACTGCGTGGGAAGGTGACTTTGTAGACGCCTTCCTTCTGGTTGAACTTGCCCTTGAGCCCGGTGAGCTCGTCGATTCGCGTCGTGTCCAGATCAGCAGCGGACCCGACGGAAATCAGTGCGAAAAAAATAGGTAACCAAGCGCGTGTTGTCATAGCTTGTTGGCGGAAGAAGCAAATCGCTGCCGGCGGCGTGTGCGCAACCGGCAGCGATGCACTCGCTATTAGTGCTTCTCGCCCTTTTCTTTGTGCTCTTTGCTCTCGTCGTGGCGACTCACCACTTTACCGCTGGCGTCGATTTCAATGCCCATCTGCTTCCCGTTTTTTTTGACAACGGCTTCGTAGTTGCTGCCCTCTTTTTCCCAGCGGACGATCGTTCCGCCCTTGGCTTCTGCCTGCGCAGCTTGTTGTACCGCTTGCGGCACATTAGCGCTGCTGATTGCCTCTTCTTCTTCTTTTTCCTTCGCTTGCGCTGTTAGACCAAACGCGAGTCCGGCGCTAATAATCGCTGTGACGACCAGGTTGTTTGTTTTCATGGATGTTGTGGTTGCTACTCCAAGTTAGTTGTTGCTGTCATCTATTTCGTTCAAGAAAATGCGGATCAGATGTAAAATCAAATCGATTTGCAATACATGTTTCTTTTGACAGGATGAACTGGTGAAATCCACTTCGTGGCTTCTGCTCCTGTTCAGCTTTCCCACGAAGAGGAATACCGAGCGCGTGGCGGTATGGCGACGGCTGAAGAAAATTGGCGCGGTCCAAATTAAAACATCGACTTATCTTCTACCGGACCAGCCCTCCCAATATGAGCAGTTCCAATGGCTGGCACAGCAGATTCGGGACTACGGCGGCGACTCAACATTGGTTCGGGCGCAGGAAATCGAGGGATTAACGCGAGACAACCTCGTCGCCATGTTCAATGACGCCAGAGCCAACGATTATTCAGACCTGCGGAAGTATCTTCAAAATTTCATCAAACGCCGAAACAAGAGTGACGCTGACGAAGCAGCGTCGGAACTGGAGCGGCTCACGCGGCAGTTTCGGGAAATTCGCGAAGTCGATTTTTTTGATAGTGCGCGCGGTCACGATATCGCGATGTTACTTCGTCGCGCCGAAGGGCCGAAACGATCGCCAAAACTGGCAGTCTTGGATACGAAAAAATACCAGGGGAAAACGTGGCTTACGCGTCCTCGCCCCGAGATCGATCGCGTTGGCTCAGCATGGCTGATTGCGAGGTCTATCGATCGAAAACCGCGGTTTGTATTTGCTCCAAACGCCGAGGATGTGTCGACCGCGATCCCATTCGACATGCTGGATGCTGAATTCTCGCACCACGGTAATTCTTGCACATTCGAGACGCTGTTGAAGCGGTTCGGCGTTTCAGACAAGTCACTCGCGAAGATTGGCGAGATGATTCATGACGCTGATTTGGACGATGCGCGG
>DASXYB010000293.1:0-3268 GCA_036502745.1 Candidatus Udaeobacter sp. | reverse complement strand
TGATTGCGCGAATCATTGTATGGGCGCCAACGCTGGTTCTATCGGCATCGAACACGTCGGCAGCGAAACCGATTCACTTGCTCCACCGCAAGCTGCCGCTTCCGCCACATTGATCCGGTGGTTGCTTCAGGAACATCAGATCCCGCGCACAAACATCTTCGGACATGATTTCGCGCCGGGCTACTGCCGGCCGGGAGGAACGAGTTGTCCGGACAAGCTCTTCGGCTCGGTCCACTCACAAGCCACCATCGCAACTTGGGTCGCGGCTAACGTGTGAGTGACTAGTAGCCACTGAATTACAGGCTCCGGCGCGCAGACGTTTTTGTCCTTCCAAAGAATGTTAAGACAACCAGTGACACATCCAAACGAACACCAGTAGGTAAACTCAGCCGTATGATAGCTATCCTTCTGGAATCAGTGGGTTTGGCACAGGCGCCTTTCGGAAAATCATCCACACTCCGAAAAGGACTAAGACAGCGCCTAACAAGGAGGAAAGCGGAAATGTTTCGCCGCCTAACAACCACCCGAGCATGACTGCCCCGGGTGGCGTGATGAGCGAGATGCTTTGCAACTGCGCGACCGTAAGACGTGGCAGCAGCCAGTACAGAAGCAGAAAGGTCAGCGCCGAGCCGATCACAGCCAGATAGAGCAGGCAAAACAGAGACGAGGCGGTCCAGTGAAAGCGAACCGGATTTCCATCGGTCGCCCAGCCAAGCAATAACAACGGCGCAGTTCCGAAAATCATCTGCCACGCAGCCAACATCGCGGGCGCAAGCTGCATCGACCGCGCCTTGACGAGAACGTTCGCGAAGGCCGCGCTCGCAGCACCAACAACCACTCCCACGCCGCCCCAGAAAGCAAGCGAACCGTTGAAGTCCAGCAGCCGTGCGCAGATCACGGTCACCCCGCCGAGCGCAACGATTGCGCCGGCGACCTTTGGTAAATGCAGCGGTTCGTCCGGCAGCATCCAATGGGCGAACACCATCCCAAAAATTGGAATTGTTGCCTGCAACACCGCAGCAAGCCCTGATGAAACATGCAGTTCCGCCCAAAAAAGCAGCGTGTAGTTTAAAGCAAACATCAGAACTCCGGTGACGGCGAGAACGATATAATCGCTGCGTGTTCGCGGGAGCAAATGCGTCCTGCCGATGGAGACAGCTAAGAGAACGATAATTGCGATCAGAAAACGAATCGCCACGAATGAAATCGGAGGGAGATCGCGTAATCCGATTTTGATGGCGAGCCACGTAGAACTCCAAACAACACAAAGCGTCAGCCACGCAACTGGGACACCCCATCCCGTTTTCGGACGCCATTTTTTTTGCAGCGATACACTCATTGTTTTCACGCGCGCGCGAGCATCGCGCGTGAGCCGCGACTCGTAAAGGCACGTCGCGTGGATGCGCTACAAGCCTTCAACTCATTGACACTTGCTGAGCCTCAAGAGAGGATTGCCAGCCATTATGAAAAAATTCCTTCCTCTTCTGCTTTGCCTTTCACTCAGCGTCTTTGCTGCGACGCGCCCGACGAAGGCG
Organism: Candidatus Udaeobacter sp.; assembly: GCA_036502745.1. Taxonomy (GTDB): domain Bacteria; phylum Verrucomicrobiota; class Verrucomicrobiia; order Chthoniobacterales; family UBA10450; genus Udaeobacter. Next base: position 1,733 of record DASXYB010000293.1, on the reverse strand, counting down.
GCGTGTCCGCCCGCTCGCAACGCAAGGAGCGCTCAAAATAACGCGAGCGGACAAAATGCCGACCCTAAACCGTTGTTTACCGATGAAAACAACGATCAAGACGTAGTTTCCGAGGATGACGACAGCATGGCTGGCGCTTCCGACAATGAAGGTGAAAATGTGAACGACGATAACGGCTCTGACGCCGCGGGCGATGAAGATGCTGGAGGTAATGCCGCTGGGGATGACGATGACGGCGGTGGTGACGAAGGCGAATAAAAATGGATGCCGATTTACTTCTGCGTGGGACAACTCTCGCCGGCATCTTGCCAGCGCACGCTCAGTACAGTATTTCTAATCGCAATCCCGTTTGCGGCGCGTTCGTCTAGTGGTTAGGACACAGCCCTCTCAAGGCTGGTACACGGGTTCGACTCCCGTACGCGCTGCCAGAGCATTTGTCACAGGTAAAACGCGGCAAATAAAGTCTCAATTTTGAAATTACATGACAGTTTCATGACACCTGTCCAGGTTTACAAATCTCACGCGCGCAAAGATCATCGCGGCGGCGATCTAATTTCGATGCACCGTCTTGCATTTCGTCCCGCTCATGAAAACACTGACTAAGGGACGACGAAATATTGTTGACTTGAGGAAACGAGCCCGACGGGTGCTAAAGGCTTCGATCAACTTGGTTCAACAACGCTGGGATGACAGGCGTAAACGTCCCACCAACTCGACACACATTTACGAAATTCGACCCCGAGATGGTGAGCACGGCTATGATCTAAGCAGCGATATCCTTCCTTACAGTCCGCTGTGGTATCGCGGGTCAAACGCGATCGTCGATGCAGTGGGCTATGCAAAGTCTTTCAGCCAGCCGTATCCAATCGTGATTCGCGTTTACGATGGTAATGGCAACGTGATCGAGACGCTCGAATACCAAAGCGATTCCGACGAGGCGTAACGCTACATGAACAAAGCCGCCCGCTGTGAAAGAAACCGGACGGCTCGTTTGTTATCGTCCGTAGTCGTCTTCGATGATAGGTGACCAAAAAAAACTAAATGCAATGCTGAAAATCCATTCCCACCAACCAAGAATAACACAAAAGAGGTTGGATTTGCTCAACCCGGTTGACCGTCGCGTCGTTGTATTGTTTCCCGCTGATGGTCTTGAAATCCTCAGCCAGTGCGATTGCCGCCGACAGCTTTAAAAGCGCCGCTGCGATTTGCGAGTCTTTCATGCGGCCGATTCTCTGGTTTTGCTCCCGATTACAGCAACGACAAATTTAGCAGCTGCTCTTTTACTACTAGGGGCAGATGCACCGACTCCTCAAGGAGCGCAATTGCGCCGGATCAGTCCACGCATCATAGACGCCATCAGGCGGCACATTGATGAACCTGACTTCAAACATCTTACGCCAGGCAGCATACCAATGTACACCGCTGGGCTATAACAAGTTTCCGGCGTTTCTTTAACTTTGCCGCTAGCGACTGTCGACCACTTGCAGCGGGCGCTTACTCGTTTCAAGCTGAGCACTCACTTTTTGGATTTGGGCGGCCTGCTCCTCCAGCCTGGCTGTGAAGGTCTCTCCCTGCTGTCTGAGTTGCCCTGTGACAGTCTCTATTTGTTTCTGTTGCCGAGCGACCGTTACTTCCAACTCTTCGATTTTGCCAAGTTCGCCCTCCAGTGTGCGGGTCGGTCTTGAAACGCCCGGAGCGCTACGACGCTGCGGTGCGGCACGTTGCGCGGGTTC
>DASXYB010000292.1:0-3678 GCA_036502745.1 Candidatus Udaeobacter sp. | reverse complement strand
ACATCATCGAATCCACGAACCCGAAAATCCAAGGCTTCGATGGCGCAACGATGTCGTTTGTCGAATATCTTTACGAGTTGGCGAAATAGCACGCAGGGGCGCGCGTCCTCGCAATCGCCGACTCTTCTCTGAATCCGCCGTCCGTCCATCCCAGTCCGCAGTCGAGGGGGAGGATCATTTCGGCGCGACGCCGAAACCAGCACGCGAGACGCGCCCGCTCTCGGAACATCGCGCCTACAGCAATTTCGCGTCGAGATTGATCTGCGTCCCTGCTAAAGCGACGGAGACCGGACAGGTTCTTTTCGTCAACTCCGCTTGCTCGCGAAATTTTGTTTCATCGATACCCGGGACCTCGGCTTCAGTTCTAAGATCGATCGTAGTGATCTTTGGACCGCCGCCGACCATTTCCAGTTTGACGGTTGCGGTCGTGCTGATTCGTTTCGCCGGATGACCTGCCTTTTCCTGATTTGCCGAGAGCGCCATTGAGTAACAGCCCGCCTCGGCGGCGCCTATGAGTTCCTCCGGATTGGTCCCCTTCGCTTCTTCAAACCGGGATGAAAATGAATAAGGGCCTTCAAACGCGCCGCTGCCAAGTTTCATTGTTCCCCTGCCCTGCTTCAGTGTGCCTTCCCATACCGCTGATCCAGTTCGTGTTGCCATTGTTTGTCCTCCTGTAGTTGTTGATGATCACGATTCGCGCAGGTGCGGATGAGTGCAATCCGCTTTTCCAACCAAGGCGCTCGCGCGGCAAGCGCCGCTACAATTACGCCGCTTCAGGCGCGGCAGCGTCGGTGAGCGGCGTGGCGTCGTCGCGCTTTGCTTCAGCGAGCTGGCGTTGTTTGCGCCCCAGCGAGATGCTAAGAACGCACCAGATTGCTCCCAGCGGAACTGCGACCCACGAAATCCCGGACAGCCCCAGTCCAAGCCACCGCATTAACGGATAGGACCACGCACCGATTTGGTCGCCGAGGCGGTAGCCGAATGTATCGATCAGACTCTTAGCTTTGTATTTGTCTTCTCGACGCAAGACGGTGAAGAGAACTTCGCGCGCTGGTCGAAGCAGGGCAAAGCCTGCGGCCCGTCGCAAAATCTGGAACGTCGCAAGGACGGTAAGAACCGGTGCGACACCAATGGCCGCAAATCCGACCGCGCTCAAAAGTGGCATGAGCACGAGCGTGACTCCAACTCCGAACCACTTCATTAGACGGCCCGTTACGAAAACCTGAATCAGCACAGTGATCGTGTTCACCGCGATATCGATGTTTGCCAGGAACGATGTGCGTGCAGCGCGGTCGTGCAGTTGATGTCCTGCAAGATCAGATTGTTGAAAATATGCCCATGTGTTTGTGACGGTGTAGATCATGAGAAAAAGGGCGAGCCCAAGTAAGTAGCGAGATCGCGCAATATGCGTCGCGCCTTCCCAGAATTTACCGCCAATTGGTTGCTCACTTTGCTCGTCATGCGTCCGAACATTGGCGGGGAATCGACGCACGCATTGCGCCGCAATCTCCAACATCACCGCTGTGATTAGAAGGAAGAGTCCGGTGCTCAGCTTTCCGGCGAGCGAGCTCGTGACCAAACCACCAACGATTCCGCCAATCGACCCGCCGACGGCAATAAATCCAAAAAGCCGTTTGGCTTGCTCCGGTGTGAAAACGTCTGCCATGAACGACCAAAACATCGTGGTGGCGAAAAGATTGAAGACGCTGACCCAGATGAAAAATATGGGCGCAAGGATCGTGCGTTCCTGCGCAGCTGGCATCCAGCGCATGAGGAGGAAGAACACGAAGAGGTTGGCGATGGCGAAACGGTACGCAATCGGAATAAACCGCCGTCGCGACATATGCGCGACGATGGTGGCATAAAGCGCGTTAGCGATTAGCATCCCGGTCAGCGTGCCGGTGTACATCCACGGCAGATTTTCAACGCCGCGATCTGCGCCGATTTCATCGCGAATTGGGCGAATGACATAATACCCGCCGAGAACGACAAAATTGAAAACGAACGCCAGGAGTAGCGCGTGAAGTTCGTTCGCCCTTACATCAACGATTTTCGCGAAGAATCGTTTCATAGCTGGGGAGCATACGCGTCGTCGCGTGCCCTTTTCGGCGCCTCGCCGAAAAGAAAATAGAACGAATTCATCTTAGGCAGCTCCGCGGGGGCGCGAACCTGGGCACGCGAGGCGCGTGCGCTCCCGGGAGTCATTTCTTCTTCTTCCACGCGGCAAGGACTTCCGCTTCGCGCTGTGGCGAAAGACCAGCTTTTGCATGCGCTTGTCGCTCCGGCGGCAGCGACTTGAACCAGGCAAGCGTATCGCGTGTGGTGACATCCAGCGGTCGAAACGTCAGGCCTTTGCTCAACGCGCGACTAATGTTTGTTCGCGCAACCGCATCATCTTTCCCCGTCCAAACCGGCATGTCTGACCAAGGCTGCACTTTCTGCTCCGTCAAAAAATCTTCGTTTACCCAGGTAAACTTCGCGTTCGATTTCAGGGCACCCTTAATTCCATCGAGCATCTCGCCGATGTCGAACGGTTTGGCAGGTCCGGTCGCATTGTAAATTCCTGTCTCGCGATTCTCCGCCATGCGAATGGTCCATTCAGCAAGATCACGCGCATCGATGAATTGGACGGGATCGGCTGGCTTTCCAGGCGCCAGCACATCTCCGTCGCGATCGATACGCACAGGCCAATACGTGAAGCGATCGCTCTCGTCACGAGGGCCCACGATAAGTCCCGGGCGAATGACCAAAGTTTTTCCCGGAAACCATTTCTCGGCTTCGCGTTCTGAGAGCGCCTTGAGCGGCCCATAGGGTTTAAATCCGGAGGCGCGCACCGCTTCAATCGTCTCCTTGTAAGGATCTGCACCTTCGTATTTTTCTGTCGGCGCATTTTCATCAGCGCCCTGTTTCGCCTCGCCGTAAACGGAAATGGTCGAAATGAAAATGTAGTGATCAACGTTTCCTTTGAGCACCTGCGCCGCGTCACGCACCCACGCGGGAAGTGTCGTCGGATTATCGATCACGACATCCCATTTCCGGTTTTTCAGCGCATCGAGGTTACCGTTACGGTCGCCAATAAGCTGCTCGACTTCAGCCGGCAATTCCCCGGGGTGCGTCTTACCCCGATTAAATGTGGTCACCTTGTGGCCGCGACTCAGCGCATATTTCACTTGATATGGGCCAGTGAATCCGCTGCCGCCGAGTATAAGTATGCGCATCGGTTTCACGGCGCTCTCCGCGAACAACGACGTGGATCTCACACGCAACGCAAGCATCGTCGTCGTGGATACCTTGATGAAATGACGGCGATTCATACTGCCATATACCTGTTGTAGGGCGTCTGTGCCAGACGCCATTGGCGTTTCACAGAAACGCCCTACAATGCGACAATGACGCGACGTGAAGCTGCGAAAATAATCGGTGGCACAGCAGCCGGACTGATTTCACCGATCATCGCCCGCGCGGCGAGCGAATCATCAGCGATGCTGACGCGCATTATTCCTTCCTCCGGCGAGAAACTACCGGTAATCGGCCTGGGAACGTGGAGGGCATTCGATGTCGATCTTAGCGCAGATGTCCGGAGGCAGCTCGCAGACGTTCTGTCGCTGTTTGTGAAGCTTGGCGGCCGCATGATCGATTCCTCGCCGATGTACGGACGTGCAGAGGGGGTGATCGGCG
>DASXYB010000291.1:0-2807 GCA_036502745.1 Candidatus Udaeobacter sp. | reverse complement strand
CCTGCGTTTCGCGGCTGATACAGCGTTTACTTTGGCGCTGTAGCAGGCGCTTGTTTTGCAGAATCTTGGATCGCACCCTTTCCTATCACAATCGCTTCGGCGCCAAATGGCGGGCTAGCTTTCGCCGGAAAGAGCGGTCGTGACACTGCGAACGTTTGCGATGCGAAGGCAATGGAAACGACCATGATCACTGGTAGACATCTCATGTCCGGCAGTGTTATCAGATTTCGAAAGTATGGACAAGTAAAAGTTTTTCCTAGGTGATCCGTAGGTGTGATTCGTTAAGACATTATGTGTTCAGAGGCGGAAGCCACATTCCAGTTTCGCATTTTGCGTTTGCGACTATTTTCCCCCCCCGATGCCACAGTTTACTTATCGTGCGCGCAACGCGCAGGGCGGTTTAGTTGAAGGGGTTCTCGATTGCGCAGATCGCACCATTGCGATCCATCAGATTGAATCGCAACAGTGCATCCCGATTCGGATCGATTTGGTCGAAGCGGCTAAGCCCGCAGAAGTAAAAGTAAGCAAGCCGCACGCACTTCAACGAAAATTGCGACTACTGAGCTCGCCCGAAGCCGCCGCCACGCCTTCGCAAAGCCTGAAAATTCCGCACGGCCAGCTGCTCATTTTCACTGAGCAGCTCGCGCATTTGCTACAAGCCGGCATGACGCTGGATGAAGGATTGTCGGTTTTGGGGAAACGGTTGAAACACCCGCGCGTCCAGCAAATGACGCACACGCTGCATCAGGCGCTGATCGATGGCCGCAGTTTTTCGCAGGCCTTGAGCGACATGCCGCGAATTTTCCCGCCGCTGTTTGTGAATCTCGTCGCTGCAGGCGAGGCCAGCGGTGCGTTACCGCAAATTCTGCTGCGCTTGGTGAAACATCTGATGCAGGCCAAGGACTTGCGAGACCGGGTTCAACAGGCGTTGATTTATCCGGCATTCCTCGCGCTGGCCGGCGCTATTCTTGTCACAATTTTCATCACCTTCATGGTGCCGCAGTTGACTGGGTTCATGGCGCAAACCGGCGGCGCCATGCCGTTGCCGACGCGCATCTTGCTGCACGTCCACCATGCGATCACCGGCTACTGGTGGGTCGGCATACTGATACTGGTTGGTGGAATTGTCGGTTTCCGCACCATGGTTCGCACTCAGGAAGGGCGGATTGGATGGGACCGGTTCCGGTTGTTGATCCCTGGGTACGGACGAGTGATTCGCCACCGTTATTACGCGCAGTTTGCGCGCACGCTGGGGACTTTGATGGAAAACGGGGTGCCTTTGCTGCGCGCACTCGATCTCGTGACCGAGATAGCGGGTAACCGTTTTCTCGAAGCGAAATTAGGCGAGGTGCGCAGAGCGGTCATCGATGGCGCGACGCTCTCGGCTGCGTTGCAACAGCAGAAGCTCTTTCCGGATTTGTTTACGGACATGATGGCCGTGGGCGAACAAACCGGACACTTCGCCGAAACGATGCAGGCGATCGCAGACGTGTATGAGCGGGAGCTTGATCGATCCGTCGGGGTGATTTCGCAATTGATTCCGCCGGTGATTATCGTCATCATCGCTGGGCTGGTCGGGTTGGTTGTATTCAGCATCCTGTCGGCGGTCTTCGAAATGACGCACAGCTTGAGTGTCAGGCCGCGTTAAAACTCTGAGCTTGCCAAGCAAGGTTGCGTGTGAATTAATCTCGCCCAACTCGATGTTACCCCGCGCTGCGTTTGCGATCTTTTTGGCTGCCGCCTGCCGCGTAAGCGCGCAGGAGGCTTGTACCGACGCTCTGCCCGCTCCGCCTCTCCTGCTTGCACAGCCGCAGCCCGTGCCGTCAAGCGCGTGGCTCGATTTGCGTCAAACGACGTCGCGCAATTCCAAATCGCAAGAGGCGCCCGAGTGGGTCGAAGCACTTACGCTTTTACCCGGCGAACTTACCGAAGGCGGTACGGCGTCGAAAAGCGTTTTCCGTATTCGAGTGACGCCACCCAGTCCGGATTATAAGATCCTTTTCTTCCGATTGTATTTCGACGACAAACCGAATCAGCAACCAGAATTAGTCGCGTGGGACGAAACAGGGAGCCACATTTTGCGTTCGGGCACACTCGGCGCCGGAATGAATTTGCCCAGCTCGGATTCGCTCATCATCCCGATGACCGGCGCCTCGGCGATCGATATCGAAGTTCCGGGCGACGGGAAGACGATTCGCGCAGCGTATCTCGACTGGATGACGTCCAGTGAGGTTGTCCACCCAGTTAACGTTGAACATCGTGCTATCATCGCCGAGCCGTTCTCAGTAGTCCCGGCACTGCACGCGCCGCCGGGAGACGTCGAGAACTTCGGTACTGTGACTGCCACTCTGGCAGCCGAAGCAATTCAGCTTGATGCTCGGACGCAGCAAAACGCCGTGTTCCAATTTCCGATTGAAGCGGAACCGCTCACCGCGCTTCTGACTTTCGAGATCGCAAACCCACGCATCGACGTGCCGCCAGAAGTCTATGTCAACGACCATAACATCGGGCCAGTTGCACTCTCACTGCCGGATCTAGCTGATCCCGGTTACCGCGGTGAACAGGAGCCCCTTACGACTGAGATGCATTTCAACTATACGGGATGGCTGCGCGCTCAGAAAATTGTGCCGGCATCAATCTTGAAAGTCGGTGCGAACGATCTCGTCATCACCAACGCAGCAGGTACCGGCGCCTCCGCAATCCGAGCGACGCAAGTCCAGCTAAAGTACATTTGGGACAAGTCGGATTATCTTCTCCGCACCGGCAATTGAACTTATGTGACAGTGAAGCTGTCACATTGAATGAGC
>DASXYB010000290.1:0-3011 GCA_036502745.1 Candidatus Udaeobacter sp. | reverse complement strand
GGTGACGTCGATGCAGGACCTTTACAACTGGGGACGCAAAAACTCGATTTGGCCGCTGCAGTTCGGATTGGCGTGTTGCGCCATTGAAATGATCGCGACTGCGGCATCTCGCTATGACATCGCACGCTTCGGTGGCGAAGTATTCCGTCCATCGCCGCGGCAGGCGGATTTGATGATCGTGGCTGGAACGGTCACAAAGAAAATGGCGCCGCAAATCGTGCGGCTTTACAACCAAATGGCCGATCCAAAATACGTGATCGCTATGGGCGCATGCGCGATTTCAGGTGGGCCTTTCAAGCAGGGTTACAACGTTCTCAAAGGGATCGACCGTTACATCCCAGTCGATGTTTATATTCCAGGTTGCCCGCCACGGCCCGAAGCGTTGCTTCACGCATTCATGGAATTGCAACGCAAAATCGACGATCAAAAATTAACGGGCGCAGATAAGGCCGAGTTTCTCAAGCCAGACCAACCAAGCGAGTTCCCTGTGCCGAAGTTTGGAAAGCACGACTTGGAACCGCGAGCTAATCCAAACGTGTTTCAACCACCTGTAATCGAACGATGATTGTTCAAGGTGGATCGCGTTGCCATCAACGCGGTGTTAGTCAGGCGCCTAGGGCGCAGATTTTTTCGGCATCGTCTTCGGAGAAGACGCTTCACCTTTGGTAAATGGAATCATTGGAGCAAATCAAATCGCGCATCGAGGCCGCAGTACCTGGAGCGAAAATCGAAATTGTGCAAAACGGCAGCGGTTCGCAGCAGCATTCATTGCTGATTGATAATGAGCACGCGGTGGCGATTGCGAGATTTTTGCGGGTTGATCCCCCGCTGTGCCTCGATTTTTGTTCCAACGTCACCGGCGTCGATTGGATTGATCGGGTGGTGAAGAAAACAACGAAGGTAAAGAGGATCGTCGATGGCCAAGAAAAAGAGGTAGTCGAGACCACTGAGGAAAAAATTCCGGGGTATCTGGAGGCGGTTTATCACCTTTACTCGATGGCGAGTAAACATGGGCCGGTCATCGTTCGCATGCGCACCCGTGATCGTGCAGATGGCGCGTATTTACCATCACTCACGCCGATCTGGCGGAGCGCCGAATTCCAGGAGCGTGAAATTTTCGATCTGTATGGCATTCGCCTGGACGGTCATCCCGATCTGCGCCGGATTTTAATGTGGGATGAGTTTGAAGATCATCCAATGCGGAAAGATTACCGTGAGCCGGACGATTACGAATGGGAGCCGACGCCACACGATGAAGTGCTGGAGAAGGCGAAGCAGTATTACCAGCCGCGACCACAGGTTGATGGCTCCGAAGGCATCGTTGAAGGATTGAAGCATTGAATCTGCATGAGCCCATCCGTTGAAACAATCGAAGCAATGGAGCGGCCACCGGTGACGATGTCTTCGCGGCTCGAAGGTGAATTGCTCGAAGTCTCGATGGGGCCGCAGCATCCATCCACGCACGGCGTGTTTCGGATGAATGTGGCGCTCGATGGCGAGATCGTTCGTAAGCTCAAACCAGTGTTCGGTTATCTACACCGAAATCACGAGAAAATCGGCGAGAACACCAGTTACCTCGGCTCGATGCCATACACTGACCGGCTCGATTATTTCTGCTCCATGACCAACAATTGGGCGTACGCACTTAGCGTCGAAAAACTCGCTGCAATCGAAGTTCCTGAACGCGCCGAGTACCTGCGCATCATTTTGGCCGAGCTGACGCGGCTGCAGAATCACGCTTCGCTTCTGGGTTTTTTGCTCAGCGATATGGGCGCGTGGGGTACGCCACTGATGTACGCGTTTCGCGAGCGTGAAAAAATTCTCGACCTCTTTGAGTCGTTAGCCGGTTCGCGAATGATGTGCGATTACATGCGCTTCGGCGGCTGTCGCGTCGACGCGAGCGAAGAATGGCTCGCGCGCGCGAAACAGATCGTCGAACGTTTTCCGAGGTTTCTCGACGAATTCGAGGAACTGATTCTAGGCAACGAAATTGTTATCGCCCGCACCCAAAACGTCGGCAAACTGTCTGCCGAACTGGCGATCAACGCTGGCATCACAGGTCCGATGTTGCGCGCGTGCGGCGTGAATTACGACATTCGCAAAGTGGACGGCTATGGGTTTTATCCGCGATTCAAATTCCGGATACCTCTGGGCGAGCATGGCGACACGTACGATCGCTTGATGATGCGGGCGTTGGAGATGCGCGAAAGCGTGGACATTCTGAAGCAGGCGTTCGGGCAAATTGCGCCCGGCCCGATTGTAAATCCAAAAGTAAAAGTGCGCGCGTTTCGCCCGCCCATTGGCGAAGTGTACGGCCGAATTGAGGGACCAAAAGGCGAGCTCGGATTTTATTTGATCAGCGATGGTTCTCCAAATCCGTATCGGTATCGCGTTCGTCCACCAAGTTTCATTAACCTCACTGTGCTTGAGGACCTGTGCCTCGGTCACAGCGTCGCCGATGTGATGGTAATCCTCGGCAGCATCGATATCGTAATGGGAGAAGTAGATCGATGATTGGCACAGGCATACTCAAGGGAATGGCCGTCACCGCGCGGAACTTCGTCGGAAGCTATTTCGAGAAGGAACGGCTGACCACGGTGCAATACCCGGAGGAGCGCAGTCCACTCCCGGAAAATTATCGAAATTTTCCGTTCCTGATTTTCGACGGCGGCGATCCGCATGCCGGGTTGAGATGTGTGGCGTGCAAAATTTGCGAGAAGGAATGTCCGCCGCAGTGCATTTACATCGTCAAGAGTGAAGACAAAAAGCCTGATTACATGGGCAAACCGCAGTTTTACCCGAAGGTGTTCGACATCGACATCTCGGTCTGCATGAGCTGCCAAATTTGCGTGGAGGTTTGTCCATTCGAGGCCATCAAGATGGATAAGGAATTCGAGCTGAGTCAACGCGAGCGATTTGATCACCTGCTTTTCCGCAAAGAGCAACTTTCCAGATCGAACGATTACTATCACAACATCCATCCGGTCGAAGCAGAGGCGGTTGACAAGAAT
>DASXYB010000289.1:0-3352 GCA_036502745.1 Candidatus Udaeobacter sp. | reverse complement strand
CGCGCGTCGCCAGTGAAGCTTCGAATCGATACGCCGATCGAGATCGATTATTATCGGCACGGCGGAATTTTGCCTTTTGTGCTGCGGCAGTTATTGAGGAAATAGCCATCTTTTTTGGCGTCTCCCATGGACGCCCTACAGCATCTGGCGTTTCTGAATGGTAATTGGTGAGCCGTTGGCAATGAACGCGGAGCGTGGTGGGTGATTTAACGCTTCGGCGAATTCCTCACCATAAAGACTCGTAACGTCCGCGTTGAACTTGAAGCTGGTTGCGTTCCAGATTTTCCAGCGCGGATGTTCAACGCGATATTCGCTGCAGCCTTCGCGCAACGCCGTGTAACCCCAGTAGTGTTCGGTTATGAATTCGGCGTGCGATCCTGCTGGAATAAGTTGCGGCTCGCCGATCGCGGTCACTTCGAGGGATTCCCACTTGCGACGGCGTCGCCAGCAATATTCCACCTTCAGATTCTCACCCAGATGTTCGATTTCATGCTTCATCGGAAGGGCAATATATTTTTCTCCGTAAAACGTCCGCGCCACGAGAGCGACTGCGCGACGCGGAACAACTTCCCGAATGAAAACTACGCCACGCCGCCATGTATCCGTCGGTTTTCTCCGGACATAAAACCGCAGATTCACTTCTTCGAAATCGCGGTGAAGCGGAATTGGAAGACCGAGGAGGCGTGTGTCGAGAAACAGAAACCCAACCACACTCAGGAATGTTTCACCATTTTCGAAATCGATTTCCGTTTCGGCCGGAACCGACGGCGTGATGATCTGAGGATCGACCACATAATTCAGCATCACCAAATAGCGCCAGTTGGCTGTGAGAAATGGTTGCACGTTTGCGGTGCAACGATCAGGCACCGCCGCAAAACATTTCAATTGCAGCTCGATCTACCGATCACTGCAGAAGTCTTTCCAAGGAGGGACTTGGTTGGGTGCCAAGCGCTGTAGCGCGGGCGTAATGTTCTTTGGCAAGTTCTCGCGATGGAGGCTGCGTCGTGATGAGAATAACCGCGAGATTAAAATGCGCGTCTGCGTAGTTCGGATCTTTCGCGATGGCTTGAAGCATCTCCTTTTCCGCCTCCTGTTGTCGGCCTTTTTGGCTCGCAGTAATCCCGAGGTAATTGTGCGCCGTGGCACTGTTTGGATTGAGCTCGATTGCCTTTCGCAATTCCTTCAGCGCCTCGTCGAATCTCGACTCGCGATAATGAACAATGCCGAGCGTGGTGAGCACAAAATCGTCATCCGGCGCAATCCTCAGAGCTTTCTTTAACGTTCTTTCCGCAGATCGGATGCTGCCGGTGCGAAAGTATACCACGCCTAGATTGGATAGCGCGTCGAGGTTCTCGGGATTCTTCGCCAGTACTTTCTGATATTGCTTTTCCGCTGTTCGATATTTGCCTTGGTCAATGTTGTCCCGGGCGGCTGCCGCAATCTCCTGAAGTTCGCCGGGCAACGCCATGGCGGCAGCTGTTGCGGGTGCATTCGATTTAACGTCTGCCGTTGATTTCTTTTCGAAGACAAAATTCATCTTAATTACACCGGCCTTCTCATTGGAGATTGAGACTACGGGTTGTCGGAACAAAGCGAGTTCTTCGGCAGTTAACTTTGTTACGGGTTGAGCAAGGAACTCGATCTGCTTGTTCAGCAAGTTCGATCGCACTTTGAGCCTATCCAACTCCGCCAGCGCGAGTTTCCACGCCTCATCGCGTCGCGCTTCTTCCTGGCGTTCACGAACAACGATGTTTCTCAGCAGCTCGTTTTCCCTCGCAACCCGCGATGAATCTTCACTGTTTGCTTCGGACAGCGCGGCGGTTCGAAGTTCTGTGCCGGCGTGTTCCAGCTCAACATCAAGCTCCGCAGCTCGGGCGGCCAAATAATGGTTTCTATTCTGGGTTTCAGTTAGCTGCTGTTGAAGCTGCGCCATTTGTCGCTCTACCTCGGTCAATTTCTCGGCAGCTTTCGGATCGCCCTCGCTGAGTTTCCTGACCTTTTCCTCCGCTGTTGTAAGTTTTCGTTGCAGATCATTCTTTTCCGCGACGAGCGACTGAAAACGCTGTTCTGATTCCTTCGCCGATTTCAGTTGGGAGAGCGCGTCGTCGCGTTCACGCTCGAGCGCAACGATGTGATTGTCTGCCTCGGCGAACTTTGCCTGAGTATCGTCCCTTTGCTTTTCCGCAGTCACACGCGCTTCATCGGCTGCGTCAACGGCCCCTTTCAGTTGTGCAACTTCGACGCGCAACTGCTCCTGTTCTTTGTCGCTGGTAGCTTCCATTGTTTGCGAAGGCTTTGGTTCCTGAAGCTGCGTAAGCTCATCGTGCGTCTGACGTTCTGATTTCTTCGCCTCGTCGAGATCGTTCCGGGCTCGCTCCAACTGTGAATTTGTCTCGCTCAAACGCGTATCGACTACTTGCTTTTCTTTTCGTGCAGTCTCCAGATCCCCGCGCGTTTTGTTGAGCGCGATTTGCAGCTCAGCGACTTTGTCGCGCAAGTTCTTTATGGGGATGTTGGCTAAGGTATCCCGCGACCGCTGGCTCTCGGTTTGCGTGGGTTGCGGCGCCAAGGCTTCGGGACCAGGCTCAGACCAGGCGTCACTCTCAGGCGCTGCCGGCGCAATGTCGGGCAATGGACTCGCGCTCGCGTTGAGTTGGGTTTGCCTTGTGATTCGCTCCTGAAGTCTCAAAATCGCTTCGCTGATTTTACGCCCACGATATTCGACAACCGCTGGCTGCCACTGGCCGTGCGATTTGCGTAGCTCCTCGATCAAGCTGCCGGCGAACCGATACTTGGCCAAAGCAGTCTTGAATCGGTCCTGATGCTCGAGTTTTTCGCCCTGCTGCGCAGAGAGATAAGCTTTGAGAAAAACTTCGCTTGGGTCGTCCTGTTGCGCTACACCCAGCGCCGTTGCAGCGAAGAAAAATACAGCGGAGAGCCAACCTACGCTGCGACGCACCACACGATACTGGCGGGTCATACCTAACCGGCTGGGGAGATCTCCGGGCACCGGCGCTGACAATTAGTGGGGCCGACTCGAAAAGTCGAGCCCTTTGTTTGCAAAGGAGAATGACAATCTTAAGCTCTGTTCCGCTTAATTGTGGTGGCCGTAGCTCAATGGTAGAGCCCCAGATTGTGGTTCTGGTTGTTGCGGGTTCGAGTCCCGTCGGCCACCCGTCGAATTTTAGATTTTCGAATGCCGACTTTCGATTGAGAGACAAAGATGGACAATTATGTCCGATTGGAAATCTGAAGTTGAAATCGCAAATTTTACAGTGCCTGTAGCTCAACTGGATAGAGCTTCTGACTTCGGATCAGAAGGTTGGGGGTTCGAATCCCTCCAGGCACGTGT
>DASXYB010000288.1:0-3415 GCA_036502745.1 Candidatus Udaeobacter sp. | reverse complement strand
TGGAAAGCGCAGTGGAGTCCCGCCGCTGCGGGTGATTACCCCCTGCTCGTCCGTGCCACAGATGGCGAAGGCGATGTCCAGGAATGGGAAGAAGATCGCGGGCAATTCTCCGGCACGAGTGGACTGCACAGGATCAACGTGCGCGTGACGGCATAGCATAGACATCTTGTCAGTGCGGCACGCGGCCATCTTGGCTGCATATCATCAATCACAGGCGGGGCGCCTGTTAGCCTCACGCGCAAGAATGCCTGTGGTACAATTTCTGCAACTTGCGCGCTGTGCTAAGTTTTATCGATGGAGAAGGTAATCATTGTCGGGAGCGGTTGCGCGGGCCTGACCGCCGCTATCTACGCTGCGCGCGCAAACCTCAGCCCATTAGTGCTGGAAGGCCGGCAACCTGGTGGCCAACTCTCCACGACCACGCTCGTCGAAAATTATCCCGGGTTTCCAGACGGAATCGATGGACCGGAGCTGATTCTGAACATGCACAGACAGGCCGAAAAATTTGGTGCCCGGTTTTCCTACGCGGAAGTGACCGATTTCGATCCGAGCAACAAGCATATCCGGATCAAAACTGACGATGAATGGCTGGAGACGCGGGCGGTCATCATCGCCAGCGGCGCCGCGGCCCGATATCTCGGACTGGACGGTGAAGAGAAATTGGTCGGCCACGGCTTGACGTCCTGCGCGACGTGCGACGGCGCATTTTACAAAAACGTGCCGGTCTGCGTCGTGGGTGGCGGCGATTCCGCGGCGGAAGAATCAACATTCCTCACCCGGTTTGCATCAAAGGTTTATCTCATTCATCGCCGTGACGAAATGCGGGCATCGAAGATCATGCAGGAGCGCGTGTTCGCGAACAAGAAGATCGAACCGATCTGGAATACGGTCGTGACACAATACGTTGCCGATGAAAAAGGTGAGATGCGCGCCGTCCGGTTGCGCAATCTGAAGACAAAGGACGAACGCGAATTGGAAGTGGCGTGCGTATTCGTCGCGATCGGACATGACCCCAACACCAACGCATACCGAGGCAAACTCGATATGGACGCTGAGGGCTATCTGCTCGCGAAAGACGGGGTCGAGAGTAAACACCCCGGTGTTTTTATCGCCGGCGACGTGGCTGACCGCGTTTACAAGCAAGCCATTACCGCTGCTGGGATGGGTTGTGCCGCGGCACTGCAGGCCGAGAAGTATCTCAGCCAGCTGCACTGATTTCCGATTTCCGAATGCCGAATGTCGAATCAGAGAACGCTGTTCGGAAGGCGGATCTAAAAGCGCGAACGAAGGAGTTCGCCTTACGGGTCATGAAGTTGATTGATGCGCTGGCTCGCACCATTCAAGGTCGCACGATAGCAAAACAGATTATTCGAAGTGGGACTTCAGTGGCTGCGAATTATCGGGCAGCATGCCGGGCTCGCTCGCGGGCTGAATTTATTTCGAAAATTGGGGTTGTAGAAGAAGAGGCAGATGAAACTTGTTTTTGGTTAGAGTTGATCATCGATTCAGGCGTGCTTGCTGAAGAAAGAATTCGTCCCCTGCTAAGCGAGGCTGGGGAAATGGTTGCCATCATGGCCGCTTCGCGCAAATCGGCAATCGGCAATCGGCAATCGGCAATTCAGTGAAGATCTGCGACCTGACCCAATTTTATTCTCCGGTGAGCGGCGGCGTGAAGCGGTATCTTCATGAAAAGATCGATTACATCGACAGGCACGCGTCGCGCTACGAGCACGTTCTTATTGTTCCTGGCGCGAAAACGAAGCTGAAAGCAAATGGGCGCTCGCGTGTTTACACGATTCGTTCTCCTCTTGTGTCGCGGACCGCGCAATACCGCGCGTTGCTGAATCTTCGCGCAGTTGCAGAAATCTTGGATCGGGAACAGCCAGATGTGATCGAATCTGCCGACCCGTATCAGCTCGGCTGGAAAGCATTGAAGGTCGGCCGCGCGCTGCGTGTGCCGGTGGTCGGATTTTACCACTCGCATTTTACGGAAGCGTACGTCCGAAAGAGCGCAACTCTCCTTGGAAAAACAGCAACTCGTCGGGTGATGAAGCTTTCCCGCGCATACGTTCGCAAACTGTACAATCAGCACGCCGCCACGGTCGTCGCATCTGATGGGTTGGGCCGCCTCCTTCGTGACTGGGGTGTACACAACGTGCGTGTGCTAAGCCTCGGTGTTAACACAGAAATCTTCCGCCAGGACGGAGCCGGAGCCCAAACCATACGGCGCTCACTTGGCGTTAATTCAGGTCAAAATCTTCTTCTTTACGTAGGCCGGCTGGCAAAAGAGAAGAACACAGTGACTTTGCTTCGCGCTTTCAAGACGTTGCAACGGCGCCGTCCAGATGAATTTCATTTGCTCGTGATCGGCGATGGCCCGGACCAAACGCAACTTCGCAAGCTCCAATCGGAAACTGACAATGTTTCATGGATTCGCTACTGCGCAGATCCTTGCGAACTCGCCGGGTTTTATCGTGCGGCCGATCTTTTCGTTCATCCCGGTGTTCAGGAAACATTTGGCCTTGCCGCCCTGGAATCCCAGGCGTGCGGGACGCCGGTAGTGGGAATTCGCGGTAGCTACATGGACAACGTGATTTGCCATGATCAGGATTCATGGGCGCTGGAGAACAGCCCCGACGCGCTGGTGAACGCGATCGAAGACTGCAGCGACAGGAAGTTGTCGATCATGGGCAGGAATGCTGCACGCGTTGCGCGGAGTCTGTACAGCTGGCCGCGTGTATTCGACGAACTATTTTGCATTTATCGCGAGCTTCGCTCAAACTACGGGCGATTTTAAATGCCAAACGATGACCCCCAATCATACCTCATTCGTGGCTATCGCAGATCAGATCGGGAAGCGGTAAGAAAACTCTGCTGCGAGACCGGCTTCCTCGGCGAGCCGATTGATCCCGTGTATCAGGATCGGGAATTGTTCGCCGATTTTCTCACCACTTATTACACCGATCACGAGCCGGAATCCTGTTTTCTGCTCGAGGTGGACGGCGAAATTTCCGGCTATCTGCTCGGCTCGCGCAAGCCCCTCCAAAATCAGCTCTACGCGCTTTACCAGAACGTCTGGTTGTTCTTCCGCGCGCTGACGCGCTATTTCCGGTACAACCAGCGATCGCGTCGTTTTATTAGGTGGATATTAATGTATGGCTGGCGCGAAGTTCCGGCCCAACCGCGGCGGGTCCCGCATTTTCACATCAATTTGCTGCCTGAGGCGCGAAAGGTTTCGACCACACGCGCGCTGATGAGTGCGTATCTCAGTTACCTGTATCGCTCCGGCGAGAAACGCGTGTGTGGGCAGATAGTCACGTTCGAGAGCCGACGCGGTGAAAAAATGTTCGAACGTTATGGATTCAAGGTTTTGAATCGAGCAGAGATCACCAAATACAAAGCGTTTTATCCCGAA
>DASXYB010000287.1:0-4877 GCA_036502745.1 Candidatus Udaeobacter sp. | reverse complement strand
CGCCTAACAGGTGCGGGCTTTGGAGGCGCCACTGTGACACTGTGCCAAAAAAACGCGGCCCTCGCTGTCGCGCAGCAATTAGCTACGAATTACACAGCGCAAACCGGAACTGAACCACAAGTGTTTGTCTGCGAAATTGCAGATGGCGCGCTCTGAGTCGTAGATAAAATTCTTACGATTCGATAGGAGATTTTTCGCACAACCAGCAATATGTCCACCGCCGATTTGCATGGGAAGGATGGAAAAAAACAACGCAACAACCGAATTGAGCAAGGTAGGCGAGTCGGACGCGTACTCGATCATCGTCCACTCGCATTTGAAATGGGATTGGGTGTGGCAACGCCCGCAGCAATTCCTCTCCCGTCTTTCCCGTAAACACCGAGTGCTGTTTGTTGAGGCGCCCGATGTTTGCGAGGGTGGGCATGTTACTCGTGTGGACCTGCGTGAAGTCACTGACTTTCTCAACGTCAACGTTCTACAGATCAAAATCCCTGCAAACCGTGAGAGTGATACGGCGTGGATCGACAAGGAACGACGCCGAGTAGTTCAATCACTTCTGAGCGGGCCCCTCGGTAAGAGCTTTACTTCAATCGTTCAATGGTTCTACGACCCAATGGCTGTCACCGGTTTTGCTGGTCAGCTTGATGAGCAATTAATCGTTTATGATTGCATGGACGAGCTTTCACTCTTTCGCGGCGCGCCACCGGAGCTTGTCCGCCGCGAACGCGAACTACTCACGGTCGCCGATGTTGTTTTTGCAGGTGGACCAAAAATCTGGCGCGCCAAACGCGAGCTGAACCGGAATTGTTTTTGCTACGGCTGCGGAGTAGACGCGAAACATTTCGGCGAAGCGTGTGATCCGCAGCTGCGCGTGCCGCCTGATATGGCTGATCTGCCGCGGCCAGTTTTCGGTTACATTGGAGTAGTCGACGAGCGAATCGATTACGAGTTGCTAGCTCGCCTAGCTGACTCGACTCAGGGCAGCGTCGTAATGGTAGGGCCGTGGACGAAAGTCGATGCTGCTTCATTTCCGCGTCGCGACAATTTGCACTGGTTAGGCGGCCGCGATTACTCGGACCTGCCACGCTACGCAAAGACGTTTGACGTTTGCATCATGCCTTTCGCGATGAACGAGGCGACGCGCTTCATCAATCCAACAAAGGCTCTCGAATACATGGCGACAGGGCGCCCGATTGTTTCAACTCCAGTAGAGGACGTGGTGGCGCAATTCAGCGACGTGATTACGATCGCGAAGGATATCCCAGCATTTGCGAATGCCTGTGAACGCGCCGCTGTACAGCCCGACTCGCGGCAAATCGAGCGCGGCCTTGCGCTGGCACAGCAAAATTCCTGGGAATCAATTGTCGCTCGCCTGGAACAACACATCGAAGAAGCGCTCCACAGTCGCCGCGCTTTAACCGTGAATGCCGCGTGAGCTACTCGTTTGATTATCTCATCGTGGGCGCAGGGTTCGCGGGCAGCGTGCTGGCGGAACGCCTTGCAGCCGGATCGGGTAAGTCTGTGTTGCTATGCGATCGGCGCGATCACATCGGCGGCAACGCATACGATCATCTAAATGCCTCCGGCATTCTCGTCCACAAATATGGTCCACACATTTTCCACACGAACTCTCGCGATATATTCGATTACCTGTCGCGCTTCACCGCATGGCGCGCCTATGAGCATCGCGTGCTTGCCTGCGTAGAAGGGAAGCTGTTGCCGATTCCAATTAATCTCGACACAATTAATCGGCTATACGGACTGCGACTCACCGAAAGCGACGTGGAAGAATTCCTCGCTGCCCGAGCGATTCCGTGTGCGTCTCCGCGCACCTCAGAAGAAGTCGTGCTCAGTCGTGTGGGACGCGACTTGTACGAAAAATTTTTCCGCAACTACACACGCAAACAGTGGGGCATCGATCCGTCGCAGCTTGATGCACAGGTCGCTGCACGCATCCCGGTGCGGACAAATCGCGACGACCGATATTTCACGGACAACTTCCAGTTCATGCCGAAACATGGTTTCACGCGCCTCTTCGAAAACATGCTCGACCACGACAACATCACGCTGGCGCTTGGCGTCGACTATCGCGAATTGCAGAAGGAGGTGAGCTTCGAAAATCTTATCTACACAGGACCCGTTGACGAGTTTTTCGAATGCCGCTATGGCAAGCTGCCTTACCGTTCACTTCGATTCGAGCATGAAACTTTGAACGAGGAATGGCATCAGCCGGTGGCCGTGGTGAATTATCCTAACGAGTTCGAGTATACGCGCGTGACCGAGTTCAAACATCTGACCGGCCAGACTCATGCGCGAACAAGTATTGTGTATGAATTTCCACAGACTGGCGGTGATCCGTACTATCCTGTGCCGCAACCGGCGAACGCCGCGATTTACGCGAAGTACCGCCAGTTGGCCGAGCAACGCCGCAATGTTCACTTCGTAGGCCGGCTTGCGACATATCGTTATTACAACATGGATCAGGTGATTGGGCAGGCCTTGACTACTTATCGGAAATTGACGCGAGAAGATCTTCGGTCGGATCGAAGTGACATTGAACCGCAATCCGAACGCGTGCTTCAGCGCGTTTAGACTGCCCGCAGCAACTGCTAAGCTGAGGAGGCGACATGCGCTTGTTTCAGAGTTTTTTTCTCGGCGGATTTGAATGCTCGACCCACCGCTTGCGTAACGGCAAACGGCTCGATCTTGTTCATGCCACCAGACACGACCAGTTCGCTGCGACTGACTTCAGACTACTCCAACGGCACGGCATATTGTCCGTGCGAGAAGGTCTACGGTGGCATTTGATTGAATCGCAACCGAATCGTTTCGATTTCTCTACTGCACAGACGATCATCGACGCTGCATCTGAAACGGGTACGCAGGTCATCTGGGATCTTTGGCATTATGGATGGCCGGACGACATCGACATTTTCAGTCCGGAGTTCGTGACTCGTTTCACGAAGTTTGCAACGGCTTCTGCAGAACAGCTGAGCGAGAAAATTGACGCGCCGCTGATTTGTCCGATCAACGAAATCTCCTTCTTCTCATGGGCCGCCGGTGACGGAGGCATTTTCAATCCGTTCGCGCGCGATCGCGGCAATGAAATGAAACGGCAGCTTGTGCGCGCGACTGTTGAATCAATCAAGGCGATGCGTGAAATCAATCCGCGCATCAGATTTTTTCACATCGATCCCATGATCAATGTCCTTGCGACAAATCCCACGCCGGAAAATGTCGCCGCGGCAAATGCATATCATCGCAGCCAGTATGAAGCCTGTGACATGATCGCCGGTCGGCAGTCGCCAGAACTCGGCGGGCAAGAAGACTTGATCGATGTCGTTGGAGTTAACTATTACATCCATAATCAGTGGACGTATCCCGGGGAAGGCGGCTCCATGATCGTGCCTTCCGATGCGCGATACCGGCACGTGCGCGAGCTGCTTCAGGAAACTTTCGAGCATTACCGCAAACCACTCTTCGTTGCGGAAACTGGTATCGAAGATGAGACGCGCCCAGCATGGTTAAAGTATCTGTGCAACGAAGTATTCGCCGCAATTGCCAACCGCGTTCCGGTACACGGCGTGTGCCTCTATCCGATTGTCAATCATCCCGGATGGGAGGACGATCGGCATTGTTATAACGGGTTGTTCGATTACGCGGATGATCACGGGCACCGCGAAATGTTCGAGCCGCTGGCGCTCGAGCTAGCGCGCCAACAACAATTCGCGGATGCAATTCTCGCCGGGAAACCTTTTGTAGATCGCCGCGCAACCGATGTGTCCGCGCTCGATTGGGCCGCGCATGTGATGGAAAAGCGCACCGATGACAGCCGCGCCGCAGAGGCGGTTTGACCCGTTTTTGATCAATAGGGCGAGATTGAGGGGAAGCACATCGGATCGACTACTCTGGCTGCGTTCTCGAATTGGCGGGATGCCGTGAATGAACTATACGCACTGTATCGTAGTCATGGCGCATTCTCATTAACACCGAGCTTCAGCCCGGTGTACGACTAATAACAGAGCAAAAACCGTTTAAACGGTTGGTCGAAGGGGAGGACCGGCGGATCACCGCGCTGAAGCGCGGTGTTAATGAGATGGGTTGGAGTCTAAGGCAGAGGCCCTGCAGTGGACACTTACCAGATATTCACGCGTTTGTCCGCCGGGCGAACCATCGCCGAACCGTCAGGAATGTTGAAAGCCTTTTGAAATTCTGGCATGTTCGCGAGCGGGCCGTTCACACGGAATTGCGCAGGCGAATGCGGGTCGGTTGTGAGCCGCAGCTTTTGATCTTCGTCGCGAATTTTTGAGCGCCAGATCGCGGCGAACGACAAGAAGAAACGTTGTTCCGGTGTAAGGCCGTCGATCTTCTTGTTGCGATCCTCCGGATGTTTGTCGAGCGCCTTCTGCAATGCGGCATAAGCGAGCTTTAGTCCTCCGATATCGGCGATGTTTTCGCCTTGTGTAAGCTCGCCATTCACATGCTGTCCCGGCAGCGGCGTGTAATCGGAATACTGATCCACAACTGCTTTACGGCGCTTGTTGTATTCGTCCGCCGATTTCTTAGACCACCAGTCGCGCAGATTGCCGACCGCATCGAACTGCCGCCCCTGATCATCGAAGCCGTGTGTCATTTCATGGCCGATGACTGCACCGATCGCGCCGTAGTTCACTCCGTCGTCTGCATTCGCGTAGAAGAACGGCGGCCGTAGAATTCCTGCAGGGAACACGATCTCATTCATGGTCGGCTGGTAATAAGCATTTACAGTCGGCGGCGTCATTCCCCAGTCGGTGCGATCGACTGGCTTGCCGATCTTTTGCAGGTCGCGATCGGCGGCAAATTTTTCGGAGCGCAGCGTGTTCATGACGAACGGGCCG
>DASXYB010000286.1:0-2086 GCA_036502745.1 Candidatus Udaeobacter sp. | reverse complement strand
ATCGAGGAATGTGCTGATGGCCTGGCGTCGGCGCCGCTCACGAAAGCGCGCTTGCAAATCAGAGAGGTCGGTGGCGTGCAATTTCTGGACGACAGCTACAATGCCAACCCCGACTCGATGAAAGCGGCGTTGCGCACGTTGGTCGAGCTCGACGCCGAGGGAAAGCGGATAGCGGTATTGGGAGAAATGCGCGAGCTCGGCACCGAATCGGAACGCGGGCACCGGGAAATCGGTGAGACCGCAGCGACGCTCGGGGTAGATCAACTCATCACGATTGGCGACGCAGCCGAACTGATTGCACAAGGTGCGCGCACCGCCGGCTTCGACAGAGTTTTGTCCGCGCGGTCCACCGATGAAGCCGCCAAGTTGTTAGGCGAAATTGCCGAGCCGGGAGATCTCGTCCTGATCAAGGGCAGTCGCGCCGCACGCACGGAGGAAGTAATCGAGCAATTCGGCAGTCAAAATCCGGCAGTCGTGACTTCGCCATGATGTACTACCTCCATCACCTGAGTAGCCACTTCATCGGGTTCAATGTTTTTCTTTACGTCACCTTTCGTGCCATTGCTGCCGCGGTCACCGCATTTCTGACCACACTGATTTTTGGAAATTTCATTATCGCAAAGCTGCGGGCACTGAAAGTCGAACAACCGATTCGAGGAGCGGCAGAAGTCCATCGGCTTGCCGAACTGCAAGGGGTGAAGCAAGGCACGCCGACCATGGGCGGCGTGCTGGTGATTGCCGCGGTCGTTGTGTCGAGCATTCTCTGGGCGCGTCTCGACAACAAGTTCGTATGGCTCGCGTTATTCAGCATGGTTTACCTCGGCGCCCTCGGATTCGCCGATGATTATCTGAAGGTCACAAAGAAGAAATCCGAAGGGATTCACGGCCGGGTTAAACTTGCATTCCAAATTCTTCTCGCCGCGATTATCACTTGGATTTTTCTCACCGATCCATTGTTGGAAGTGCAGGCGCGTACGCTTTACGTGCCTTTTTTCAAAACACCGGTGATTGCGAATATGAGCTGGTTCACCTTCGTATTTTTTGTGTTGGTAATCGTCGGCACATCGAACGCGGTGAATCTCACTGATGGGCTGGATGGTTTGGCGACTGGTTGCACCATCACCGTGGCATTTGCATATGCCTTGCTCTGTTATGCGGCCGGCAATTTTCGCGTGGCGGAATACCTGCAGGTGCCGTTTTATCCGTTCGCTGGCGAACTAACGGTTGTTTGCTCAGCCCTTATCGGTGCGGGGCTTGGCTTTCTCTGGTTCAATTGTTATCCAGCGAAGGTTTTCATGGGAGACACCGGCTCGCTAGCCATCGGCGGGATGATTGGCGTAGTGGCTATTTGTTGCAAGCAGGAGCTGCTCCTCGCCGTGGTCGGTGGCGTTTTCGTGATCGAAGCTGTCTCGGTGATTGTGCAGGTGCTTAGCTTCAAACTGACGGGCAAACGATTTTTCGTTATGTCTCCGCTTCATCATCACTTCGAGTTAACCGGCTGGAAGGAAACGACCGTGATCGTTCGCTTCTGGATTCTCTCGATCATTTTCGCGTTGCTAGGGCTGGCCACACTGAAACTGCGATGAACAACGGGCGTTACAAAAACCACAACGTCGCCGTGCTTGGAGCAGGGCTAAGCGGGAGCTCTGCGGCGTTGCTGCTCGCGTCGGAGGGAGCACAGGTCACAGTACTCGACAGCGCAGCGGAAAATAATTTGCTCAAATCCACGGTAGATAATCTGCGAGCACAGGGCGTGCGTGTCGTTTTTGGATCCGAAGCGGATCGGGACTCATCTATGTACGACTGGATGGTCTTAAGTCCGGGCATCGATCCAGATTCTGCGCTGGCGCGCAATTTTTCCTCACGCGCGATTGAAACGATCAGTGAGCTCGAACTGGGTTGGCGCTGCTGCGAAATGCCAGTGATCGCGGTCACAGGCACGAATGGAAAAACCACGACGACAGAATTGCTGGCGCAAATGCTAAATGCCTGCGGTCAGCGAACGATCGCTTGTGGCAACATTGGCAAACCACTTTCAGAGGTCGCCCGTGAAGACCAGCCGTTGGATGTGCTGACAGTTGAAGTG
>DASXYB010000285.1:0-8996 GCA_036502745.1 Candidatus Udaeobacter sp. | reverse complement strand
AATGAGCGGGATGAGAAGGAACCCGCGCCATAACGGCAGCGAGCGAGCCGGATCTCGTCCGCATGAGACTAACTTGTTAACTTGATTCAATGAATGCATGAATGTGTTCTTTCTCTTTCCCGGTCGTGTTTGGATTGTTTTATCTGTGACTGGGATCCGAACAGACAAAGAACCCTACCGGGCAAAAGTCCTTTCTCTATTTTGGAACCTGCCGACGTGATACACAATTTCAGCGCTGAGTGTCAATACTTTTTTTAAGTGTTTTTCAGGAACGATACCCATCACGCTGCTTGAATGACAGGCCGCGCTTATGAGATCCTGGACGTAGTGCGACTCGGAACATTGCCCCTTCTTTGTTGTTTGCTTTGAGAAGTCTGTTCCGGTAGCCTCACGCGCATGGCACGCTCAGGTTTGGGTAAAGGTCTTGGCGCGCTGATCGGCACGCCTGCGGTCGGTGCGCCTAGAGACGGATCTGACACAGGCGAGAGAGTGCACCAGATAAAACTGACGAGCATTGTGCCGAGCACATTGCAGCCGCGGAAGGATTTTGCGCGAGACGTACTGCTCGAACTGATAGAGTCAATTCGGCAGCACGGCATTATTCAGCCTCTTATCGTCCGCCAGGTCGGCACGCGATTTGAATTGATCGCCGGCGAGCGTCGGTGGCGCGCCGCGCAGGAAGTTGGTCTTCCTACGGTGCCAGCCATCGTCCGTACAGCTAACGACTTGGAAGTTCTCGAACTTTCATTGATCGAAAATCTGCAACGCGCCGATCTCAATCCAATCGAAGAAGCCCAGGGCTACGCCAGGTTAGCTAATGAATTTGGAATGCGGCAGGAAGATATCGCGCTCAAGGTGGGCCGTAGCCGCGCGGCTGTGGCCAACGCATTGCGACTTTTGGATCTGCATCCGCAGGTGCAGATCTGGTTAGGTCAGAACTTGGTTTCAGTCGGGCACGCCAAGGTTTTGCTGGCGCTGAAAGCGCCGGAAGAACAATTGCTCGCGGCAGAAACAGTTTTACGACGCAACGCCACAGTGCGTTCGACGGAGCGGCTGGTTGGCCGCTTGCTTGGCGTCGGTCGCGGACGACGCAAATCGCGGGGCGCCATTGGCGACTCGAGCGCTACGGCAACGGCAGTAGAGGATTTACAAAATCGCTTGCAACAGCATCTGGCGACGCACGTCACCGTTCACCATGGAGAAAAGCGGGGACGAATCGAAATCGAATATTATGGAACCGACGATCTCCAGCGGATTGTGACTGCTCTCGGGTTGCCGCCGGCAGACTAAACACTGATGGAAACTGTAGGGCGTTTGTGTCAGACGCAAATCCCAGAGCATCAGATGCTCAATGCGTTTCACAGAAAGGCCCTACAACTAGCGGCCGTTTTGCTTCTCGTATTGTTTTCTGGGATTGCCCGCGCGAGCGCGACGGAGAATAAAATTTGGGAGGAATTCTCGGGAGAAAAAGCGCTTGCTCACGTTCAACGGCTTGTTGATATGGGGCCGCACCCCGGTGGCTCGGACGCAATTGACAAAGCCAGAGATTACATAGAGGCGGAACTCCGGCATTCCGGCTGGCAGGTAAGCCGCCAGGCATTCACCGACGATAGTCCGCGAGGCAAGGTTCACTTTGTAAATCTGATTGCGCGGTTCGGCGGCGAGACGAATCCTCCATCCCCGTCATTTTTGTTGTGCTCGCATTACGACACAAAATTATTCGACACCATCCGCTTTGTGGGAGCAAACGACGGCGGCTCAAGCACGGGTCTGCTGTTAGAATTGGCGCGTGTTCTCGGGCAGCACCCGACTTTTGCCCGTAAAGTTGAGCTGGCGTTTTTTGATGGCGAAGAGGCGTATGAAAATTTTTCTGCTACGGATGGGCTCTACGGTAGCCGCTACTTTGCAAGGCAACTCCAAGGCAAGGGCGCGAAACAATTTCGCGGAGGAATTCTGTTTGACATGGTTGGTGACCGCTCACTTGGAATTACACTTCCCCCGGATTCGCCATCAGCGATGGCGCACGATGTGTTTGCCGCGGCTGAAGCGCTTAAGTTGCGAAAATACTTCAGCTATCTCGACCGGGATCTGATTGACGATCATGCGCCACTGAACGCGATTGGGATTCCGACCATCGACATCATAGATTTCGATTATCCGTCGTGGCACACCGTCGACGATACGATCGACAAAATCAGCGCACAGAGTCTTCAAACCGTCGGCTCGGTCGCGCTGTATTATGTGGCGGAATTCGCTCTCAAGTGGTGAAGCTGCGAAATTTCTGGATTGCGTGTAACCATTTTTGTCGGCAGGCTGATCGTTGAACTGCCGACCTCATGGAGCGTCCCGCGTCTGCGACACAGCCAAAGCACACAAACATTGGCGTGATCGGGCTCGGGATCATCGGTCGCGCAATTGCCGCACATCTTCGTCGAAAAAGATTTTCCGTTTTCGTTTGGAATCGATCGCCGCGGCCCGTTCCAAATTTTGTCGGTTCACCGGCAGAACTAGCGGAGCTTTGCAATTACATTCAGATTTTTGTGTCTGATGACGACGCTCTCCTGCAGACCGTCGAGCAGCTAAGTGAAAAGCTCACGCCACGTCACGTCATCTTTGCGCATTCAACGATCGCTCCGGATTCAATGCGTGCGGCAGCGGCCGTTGTCGAAAGCAGAGGCGCGGGGTTCGTCGAAGCATGCTTCACCGGCAGTAAAGGCGCGGCTGAAAAAGGTGAGCTTGTTTACTACGTCGGCGGAACAGATGAAGCGCTGCGCGACGGCCGTCCGATCCTTGAGGCCAGCAGCAAGGAGATTATGCACATCGGACCAGTCGGCCACGCCAGCGCTATAAAGGTTGCAACTAACATGGTCACTGCTGGGAGCATTCAGGCCGCTGCCGAGGCTCTCGCGCTCGTGCAAGCGCATGGTTTACCGTTAGAAAAATTTGTCGAAGCCATGCGCGTCAACGCAAGTTATTCGGGCACGTTGGCAATGAAGCTCCCCAAAATGATCGAACGCAATTTCGCTCCGCACTTTTCCGTCAAACACATGTTGAAAGACATGCAGATCGCGAGCCAAATCGCTTTGTCACATTATCTGGACCTCGGAGTTACTGCTGCGGCGCGCGACCAGTTGTTAGAGCAAATGCAGTGGGGTCACGGTGACGACGATTATTCCGCCGTATTGCGCAAATATCTGCATGAGCCAGGTACGACACATCCCGAAGAGCCACAAATTCCCGAAGCGCTCGAACAATCCGCCGCGGAAGAATCGATTACCGGGTTGGCAGGAGAGGAGACGCCAAACATCGAACCTCAAGAAGCAGGCGTGGCTGCGTCCCCTGAGTCTCTGCTCGCTTTCGGTGGAACGATGAACGCGACAGCTCCTGTTCCTGTCGCAGCGCGGTTGCGGCGTGGCTTTCTCAAACAGCTGCTAAGCCGTTTTTCATTCGGAGAGGAATGACTCAGCGCTCAGGACCGGAAGGAGACTTCTTTCTCGACCTCTCCGCGCGCGCTAAGGTTCGCGTGACCGGGGCTGACAGATTCCGTTTTATCAACGGGCAAATCACGAATGATTTGCGTAGGGCGAGCGAAACGGTCGCGATAGAAGCATGCGTGCTCAATGCCAAAGGCAAACTGAACGCGCACATTTTCACAGCCGCAGTCGGCGAAGCTTTTTTGGTCGATGCGGAGCCGGAGCTTCGCGAAATGCTTCGGGTACGGCTGGACCGCTACGTGATTGCCGATGACGTAGAGATTGAGGATGTCACGGATGAATTCTCGCTCTTCCATGTTTTCTCGGAGAACCCGCTGGCACTGGACTGCGGCCGGATTGTCTCGGCATGCCGCTTTGCGACGATGGGTTGGGACATCTGGAGCGACGCAGCGCGCCACGATCGTGTGCGACATCAATTGGCCTCAGCGTATCCGTTTGTTGATTCTGCAGCCGCGGATGTGATGCGAATCGAACGTGGGCTGCCTCGCTGGGGCCATGAACTTACCGAAGAGATTATTCCCATCGAAGCAAATCTCGAACAGCGCACTGTCGATTACCAAAAGGGTTGTTACATCGGCCAGGAAGTGATCTCGCGAATCAAAATGTCCGGACAAACCAATAAACGATTGTGCGGATTGATCTCCCTCAACAACATGTCGCTCCAGCCTCGGATGAAACTCATCGCTCCTTCAGCATCTGGGAAAGAAGCCGGCTGGATCACGAGCGCCACGCGCAGCCCACTACTTGGAAAAGAAATCGCGCTCGGATACGTGAAACGCGGCTTCAACAATCCTGGCACGAATTTGGAGACAGTTTCGGCAGATCCGGCTCGAGCAATTCCGGTCGAAGTCGTTTCGCTTCCGTTTCACTGAAAAAAAATCGCAGTTTTCACAAATTTCTATCGCGATCTCAACGAACGAGCGCGGTAGAGAAATTGGAAGAAGAAATTTTGTTTTGCCCTCCGGCTGTGCATTTATAGAATCCTCGTTGCTCTCCAGGCACGAATAACCTTAACCACTTTGCAGCGTCTGAACGAAGCCTATCCTGACCACAGTTTTTATCCATTGGTAGTTCGCGACGGGGCGGACCCATTGGGGACTTGGCGGCTGCGCAGTGTTGGCGCGGAGGCCTTCTAACAATGGCCAATTTTTTTCCACGCTGGACGAATTGGATACCCCTCAAGGTGATCGTCTGCCTTATCGTGATCGCTTGTGGTTTGACCGGCGCGACATGGTATTACGCCACGCCGAAGTACACAAAGATCGGATACCAGCCAATACAACCTGTGCCGTTTCCGCACGACATTCACGTGACCCAATTGGGAATGGATTGCCGGTATTGTCACAGTTTTGTGGAAGTGGCCGCGCAATCGAACGTGCCGAACACTGCGACATGCATGAACTGCCATACGCAGGTAGCGAAAGACAATCCCAAGCTGCAGCCGATGCAAGAGAGCTGGAAGAGCGGTGAGCCCATCGACTGGGTGTGGCTTTATCGCACGGTCGATTACGTTTATTACAATCACTCTGCGCACGTGAATCGGGGAATCAGTTGTTTCACTTGTCACGGCTCGGTTAATCACATGTCGGAGGTGCACATCGCGCAACCCCACAGCATGGCGTGGTGTCTGGATTGCCATCGACACCCCGAAAATTATCTGCGGCCGGACGATCAGGTTTTCAATCTCGATTGGAAACCTGAGGATGTTAAGCCGGCGGAGTTTGTCGCCAAGTACGGTCAGCCAAGCGACACGCGTGAAGATTTTTCGAACAAAAAACAGCTCACCCAATCCGAGATCGGCCAGACGTTAAAAGAGCGCTGGAAGATTACGCCGCCAACAAATTGCCAGGGGTGCCACAGATGAGCGAACTGAGTACAACCCTTGTACACGATCGGAAGTCAGCCTGCCCGTCTGTCCTCCAGATGAAATCATGAAACACGTTTTCCATCATCCGCCTGAGCCATCCAACGGCACAAAATATTGGCGTAGCATCGGCGAGCTGAAGGATACCCCCGAATTTCGGGAGTGGTTGGAACACGAATTTCCGGAGGGCACGGCGGAACTCAATGGCGACGAATGGTCCCGGCGCGACTTTGTGAAACTGATGGGCGCATCAATGGCCCTCGCGGGAGTTGGCCTAACGAGTTGCCGTCGGCCCGAATTGCATCTCGTCCCCTTCACGAAAAATGTTGAGTGGACGATTCCCGGCAAATTCTTGTATTACGCCACTGCGATGCCGCGGCGCAATGGCGGCATTCCACTGATTGTCACGACGGTTGATGGCCGGCCCATCAAGCTTGAAGGAAATCCGCTGCACCCTGCCAGCGGCGGCACTACCGACACGTTTGTTCAGGCATCAATTCTCGATCTTTACGACCCAACCCGATCGAAACGGTTTGTGCAGAAAGGGAAGGCGAGCACGCGCGAAGAATTTGAGAAATTCCTCGGAGAATTTGCCAAAACTATTTTGAACGACCAGGGCAGTGGTCTTGCATTTCTGGTCGAGGAGACGAATTCGCCAACGCGCGAGCGCCTTCGCACGGAATTGGAAAAGAAATTCCCTGCAATGCGTTGGTGCGCTTACGAACCGCGCCTCGGTCAGGAAGCGAACGTGGCAATGCAAACAGGTTTCGGCCCGAACGCGCGGGTGTTGCCGAAATTGGACCGCGCCGACGTGATCCTTGCATTGGACAGCGATTTTCTCGATTGCGGTCAGGGCGACCTTGAAACAGCGCGCAGTTTCACTTCGCGCCGGCGTGTGAACGCGTCGAAAGACAGCATGAACCGGCTGTATGTGGTTGAACATCGCTTCACCTTGACTGGCGCGATGGCGGACCATCGGCTGCGTTGTCCAGCCAGTCAGATCCCCGCGTTCGCGCACGCGCTCGCTACGAAAGTTCAGGCGGGAACGAATGATTCCGGTCTGGGCTCTTTGCTTGGAGATTTCCAAGGCCGGTCAAATAATTTCGATGAGCAATGGATAGATGGGGTTGCCGCTGATTTAATGGCAAAACCGGGAGCCAGCCTCGTGCTCGTCGGCCCGACACAACCGGTTGCTGTGCAGATGTTGGTTTATGCAATTAACGCTGCGCTGAAAAATGTCGGCCAAACACTCGTTGTGCGTCAGGTTCCGCGCAATCCGAAAACAATCGATATCGCTCAGCTCGCAACCGAAATAAACGAGGGACGCGTCAAGCAATTGTTCATTTTCGGCGGTGACCCTGTCTATAACGCGCCGCGTGGCTTGGTCGAAGATTTACAAACAAAGGCGCCTCTCGATTGGGCAGAGTTGCAAAAGAAAGTCCCAAACATTGTTCGGCTTGGTTATCACGAGGACGCTACGTCGGCGCTCAGCCAATGGCACATTCCGCTTGCCCATTATCTCGAATCATGGGGCGATGCGCTCACAGCCGGCGGCGATTATTTGTCGATGCAACCGATGATCCTGCCGCTTTTCGGTGGCCTGAGTGAAATTGAGCTGATCAACATGCTACTTGGCGGCCCGAAACTGCAGGGACCCGAGCTGATACAGGAGACTTTTCGCCTAACGAATCCTCCTGGAGATTTTCAAACGATTTGGTCGCGGTTTCTTCACGACGGCTTCGCTGCGCACGTTCAAAGCGCCGATCAGCAAACTGCATTCAATGTCGGCGCAGCCGCAACTCTGCCGCGAGATTCCGCGTCGCTTTCGCCGCCTCCTACACCGGAATCGCCCGAGATTGTTTTGACCGGAAGCTACGGCATGGACGATGGCCGATACGCAAACAATGGCTGGCTTCAGGAACTACCTGATCCAGTCACGAAGCTGAGTTGGGATAATGCGGCGTTGATCAGTCCTGAATACGCAAAACGGCTGGGTGTCGAAACAGGTGATTTGTTGCAGATCGCCATCAACGAAAAGGGCTCGACCGGAACGCTGATGAAGCGAGAGCTTGTGATCGCGGCACTCGTGTCCCCAGGTCACGCCGACAATTCCGTGACGGTTACGCTCGGTTGGGCGCGCAAAATGCCGCAGTTTGTCGAGCTTCCGTACGCGGGTGGCAATTTGAAGGAAAAATCGGCGCTCACGGAGCAGGCTGGCTTTAATGGCTATTTCTTGCGAACAGCGGCGAATCCGCATGTCGCTCTCGCTGGCGCTAAGGGCATTGAGACCGTGCAGGTGACTAAAGTCGGCCGCAGTTATCCGTTCTCAATCACACAGGAACATTTCAGCATCGAGGGTCGCGGTCTGATTCGCGAAGGAACGCTGGAGGGTTACCGCAAAAACAACGAATTCGCGAAAGAGGTTCCGGGTGCAGAAGAATTGCCGCATCCGCCGCCGAGTCTCTACACCCATCCGCCGTTGGACGCGCCGCAGCAGTGGGGAATGAGCATCGACTTGAATGTGTGCACTGGCTGCAACGCATGCGTGATCGCCTGCCAGGCAGAAAACAACATTCCCGTTGTCGGGAAATTACAAGTCTCGCATGGCCGCATCATGCATTGGATCCGTATTGATCGTTACTACGCCAGTCGCGAGCCGTTCAATGAGGATCGCGGCCATTGGCCGGAGCATCCCGAGATGGTGTTCCAACCGATGCCCTGCCAGCATTGCGAGAACGCGCCATGCGAAACCGTTTGCCCGGTCAACGCGACGGTTCACAGCGAGGACGGCCTCAATGTAATGGCTTACAACCGCTGCATCGGCACGCGGTTTTGCTCGAACAACTGCCCCTACAAAGTGCGGCGCTTTAATTATTTTGATTACAATCAGCGTCCCGTCGGCAAGAGAAAGCTCGTCGGCGCATTGAACATCTTCGAGGAATATTTTGCGCCGCTCACCACCAAGGGCGCGCCCGACACGATGAAGATGCAGAAGAATCCTAACGTGACTGTGCGCATGCGCGGCGTCATGGAGAAATGCACCTACTGCGTGCAACGTATCGAAGAAGCAAAGATCGTTGCGCTGGCGCGCGCAGGCGCTTCGCCGGACAAGCGCATCCCTCGCGATTCGTTTACGACTGCGTGCGCGCAGGCCTGTCCAACCGACGCGATCGTTTTCGGCGATATCAAGGACCCGGAAAGCCGCGTCTCGAAGATGAAACAGCAGGACCGCAACTACCGGATCCTGGATTATTTGAACGTTGTTCCGCGAACGAGTTATCTCGCCCGCCTTCGCAATCCGAATCCAAAAATGCCGGACGCGAAAGACGTCGGCATCGCAAGCCACGTCGAGGCATTACCGGAGTAGCGCCATTTAATATGGACGGAGCATCAGCAACAGCACCAGAAGTTCAGGAGGCAGAGCGGCAAATTGCGCACGTGCCGCTGGTGTTAAACCGGCGCAATTTCAACTGGCTGACACAGCGCATTACCGGCGTCGTGGAACAACCCGCGCCGCGGTGGTGGTGGGTGTGTTTCATGGTTACTGCGAGCATCGCAACGTTCGGGCTTTTTTGCATTGGCTATCAGATTTCCACCGGCGTCGGCACATGGGGAAATCAGATCCCGGTCGGCTGGGC
>DASXYB010000284.1:0-2846 GCA_036502745.1 Candidatus Udaeobacter sp. | reverse complement strand
TAGGCGCCGACCAAGTGTGTGCAACTCACGAAACGCGTCGCCATCTGCCGGTCGGAAAAACTGTAGAGTTGCGGGCTACTTCCCCAGACAAAGATACGATCGTGCGGTCTCGTCTCATTGACGATCTTCTGAACAACTGGGAGAAAACCGAGTGTCTGCGTTCGCACTACAAAAGCCCCGACAAGAAAACCTATTGACGGCAAAGCGGCCGCTCCAAGAATGCCTATTCGAACCCATCGCCAGCGCCGAGAAGGAGAGCGCCTTTGCTCCGCGACAAGACGTGAGAACGCCTGGCCGGCAAGAATCGAAAGCGGCGGGAGTACGGCTAAATGATAATGTCCCGGAAATCGCCATCCAATAAAGATCGTCAAATAACTGAGGACTAACCAGAAAATGAAGAGTACCTGCTCGGTTGGCAGAGTCCTCCCGCGCCGAAAAGATCTAAGTGTCTCAATCACTTGCCGAACACCAAAATACCATAACAGCCCCCAGGCGAGCATCACAACCAGATGAACGGTGACGAGACGTTTCACAACATAAAGGAAGGTTGTTTCAGACTCGACGTAGCGAATCGCAAACGCCCACGCCCACAGATAGGCGTCATATAGATTGCCCTGCCACTGGTAATAACACGCCAGTCCAGCGATTACGGCGACGAATCCAGTCACCACACCAGTGCTTGCTGCGAAAACACGTCCGAGTGATTGGGCACGGGGAATGAGCCAGACGTAAACGAGATACGCCAGCATTGCTCCCAAAGTCACTGCGGAAGGTTGCCGAATCAAAGTCGCCGCCCCGACGAGCGCGCCACTGAGGAACATCCAACCCCAGCCCCCTCTTCTTTCGCCTTGAAGGAAGATGAGGACACTTAGCGCCAGAAAAAGAGAAGCGAAAATCTCAGTGTTCGCAGCAAGTGTGTCCCCCGGCCGGTAGGCATGGACGAATACTGCATAGCCAATACCACTCCATGCCCCCGCCCAATCGTCCCCCACTCGCGCGCTAATCCACCGCACGACCAAGGCGGTGGCTGCGACAACAAGGATGGCGATGACATGAACGGCAATAAGATTGTTCTTCCCAGCCACGTTGAAAACGGCAATGTAAATGTAATAGATGCCTGGTGGCTTTGTATCCACGGCCGTCTGATAAAGCGTACCGCCATCCAGGGTATCGTTCGCGATTATTCCATAATAGCCCTCATCAGCGTTGTACAATGATGGCAGGAGCGTGGGAAAACGCAGGATGACTACAATCGTGATGATTATCACGTTGACCCAGCGACTTTGACATAGCGTCATGAGTGACGGCCCTGCTCAATGCCCACTAGGTCGTTCTTGAAGAACTCGATTGTAGCGCGCAATCCTTCGGCTAAATCGCATACCGGCCTAAAGCCAGCCGCCTGCGTCTTATCCATGCTCGCAACTGAATGTTTTACCTCGCCCGACCGCTCCGCACCGTACTCAATCGCGGAGCCAGACTGTGTAAGGTTAATAATCGTTAGGGCCAAATCGGTTACTGAGATTTGCCTTCCGCAAGCGACATTGAAGACCCCTGTTGCCTCCGATTCTAAAGCGAAGAACGCATTGGCTGCGACTACATCCTTTATATAAACGAGGTCGCGCGTCTGCCGGCCGTCTCCGAAAATCGTAATCGGCTTGTTTGCGATTGCTTTCACAATAAAACCCGGAACGGCCGCCGTGTATTCACTTCTCCGATCCTGGTAGGGACCAAAGACGTTAAAATAACGAAGGGACACTGTGGCGAGTCGCCCATCATCCGTAAAGGCGCGGCAATGCCGTTCGCCTTCATACTTGCTTTTGGCATATGGACTTTTCGGTTCGGCCGGCATGCTTTCTATTGTTGGAATCATTGGATTGTCGCCGTAAATTGCAGCCGAGCTGCTGAAAATCAGCTTTTTCGCCTGCGCCCGCGTTGCCTCTTCCAAAACAATCGCTGTGCCTTCAGCATTGATTTTGGCGCATTCGTTCGGCCTCTGCATGGATTCCTGGACACTCGCCATAGCGGCGAGATGAAAGACAAAGTCCACATCTTTCATAGCTTCTCTAATGAGACCGCGATCGAGAATCGAGCCGACGATGAGTTGGCATTCCAAGCCAGAGAGATTGCTCTTAAAACCGCCGTGCAGGTTATCAACGACGCGAACCTCTGCTCGATCCTGGAAATATTCAGCGATATGCCGGCCGATGAAACCGGCGCCTCCCGTAACTAAGATTCGCATACTAGAACGAAGCAAAGCGGCGCACGAATCCAGCGATCGGTGCGTTGTGAAGTTGAAATACTGTCAGGGAGATCCATTTGCGCCTAAGGTGGTAATATTGCGAAAAAATTTTGGCGGTCTGAGCGGTCGATTGTAGCGTCGAGGCGATAGGAGCGCGGTTGTTAGTTTAAGCGTCCCTTTTACGAGCATATTTTTGGCGGAAAAGGAATCAAGGCGCTCTTGCTCATGACAAATCGCATCGAAATCTCTCAAGGCTCTGAGAGGCCTCGCGAGGAGTCAGTGAGTCCGACGGAAGTTGCGCTCGACGTCGCGCCACCGATCGTGGATGCACCGGCGCGCGTAGATGAGACCGGAGTTGAACTCAAGCGCGGCGCGTTCCTGAACACGATCGCCATGCTGGCGTCGAATTTCCGCGGCATCTTCTCATTTCTCGTCACGCGGCTGCTCGGTCCGGCAGCGCTCGGCATATTCTCCGTCGCGTGGTCCACAACGGACATCATCAGCAAGATAGGTGTTCTTGGGCTCGACAATGCGATAACTACATTCGTCGCGCGCTCGGAAGCTGTCGGCAATCGGGCGCGGAGCCGGACGCTGTTTCGAATCGCTG
>DASXYB010000283.1:0-8263 GCA_036502745.1 Candidatus Udaeobacter sp. | reverse complement strand
AAACTGGCGAGCAGAAAGAACATGATGTCGATCAACGGGATGATCTCGATCCGCGCCTTCTTATGAGGAATGGGTGACGTTACGTGCATAACTGAGCTAGATCGAAGACCGCGTTGCTGATGATGGTGTGCCACTCTCGATCGCTACGTGTCGGTCTGCGCCGTGAGCTTGAAGCATAACTTCCAAATTGGTGGCTGCCGTTTGCAATTCGAACTCCAAGTTAGACACGCGCGAGGTAAAAAAGTTAAACGGAATCAACGCGAAAATCGCGATACCCAGACCGCACGCCGTGGCAATCAGCGCTTCAGCAATACCGCCGGTGACAGCTTGCACCGCGAGTTCTTCGTTGCCTAGAAAACTGAACGACCTGATCAGCCCAGTGATTGTGCCCAACAGACCGAGCAAAGGCGCCAGCGTTACGAGTGTGTCCATGACTACCAGGAAGCGTCCGGCGCGTTTGATCTCGATGCCCGCCGCAACCTGCAGCGCGGCTTCGAGCGAGCTGTGTTGATGGTTCAGACCGTTCCAAAGCATTCGCAGCACAGGGTCCCGGGAGCTGCGCGAAAGCCTCGAAGCCTCGGCGGTGTCGCCATTTTCAATTGCGGTGAAAACTTTCTCGATCCGTTTGGGATCGCGCCGGAACCAGCGGCCACCCCACCAGATGCATCGCTCGAGGACAACGGTAAGCGCTACAATCGAGACGATCAGAATTGGCCACATTATCGGCCCGCCTTTGTGAAATTTGTCGATCAACCAGTTACCGCCCAAAAAACCGGCAGGCTCTTCCGGACTGGCTGTTGCAGCTGCCGCAGGGCTTGTCGCAGCTGCTGCAGCAGGACTTGTTGCGCCAACTGCTGCTGGGCTCGTCGCGGCGCCCGGCGCTCCCGGTTGACCTACTGCTGGAGCTTGTGCCCCTGCAGGTTGTCCCGCTGGAGCTTGTCCCACCGCTCCCGGTTGTCCCGGAGGGGGCACTTGTTGGCCCGGCGGCAGATTTGTGGAAGGCGGCTGCTGTGCCGCGGCTGCCGGATTGCCCGGCGCCTGAGCAGCCGGACTCGTACCACCGGTTGCCGGCGGCGCTTGTCCCGAAGGCGGAACTTGCGCGAGCGAAACCAACGCAAACGCGACTGTAGAGAGACAGATAGTGAATAGTGTTTTCATAGTTGAAGCACGATTTTGATGACCGGTTCGATTCGGTACGGGTTTTCCGAGGTTTTCCGTTATGGCAGAGGTCTGGTTCGAGAGTCCAGCAAAACTTTTCATTTTTTTCCGCGATAACTCTTGCGCCAGAGGCGCATCTTTAATTCGAAACATCTACACTGCAAGGACGTAGGCAAGTTTTTCAAATTGTATTGACCGAGGTTCTTTCGGCGCGACCGGTCGAAATCTTTTGCGCGTTCGCGACGCTGTTGGATAAGCGCGGCCAATCATCGATCTCTGCTTCCAACTGATCTCCGGCTTGAATCGGGCTCACGCCGGCGGGTGTTCCAGTTAGAATCACATCGCCCGGCGAAAGGGTGAGCGATTGGCTGACGAATGAAATGATCTGGGCAAGTGGATGGACCATTCGGCTCGTGCGCGTGTCCTGGCGGAGCTCGCCGTTCTGCCACAACTTTATCGACACGTCGCGCACATCGGCACCGGCGTACACGAAGGGTCCTATCGGCGTATAAGAATCGAACGATTTGCAACGACCAAATTGCTTCTCCTGTTTTTGCAAGTCGCGATCGGTGATATCGAGCCCGATCGTGTACCCGAAAACGTGTTCGAGTGCATCGTCTGCGCTGACATTTTTCGTGTGGGAGCCAATCACGATAGCCAGTTCAGTTTCAAAATCGGTTTGGTGCTCCGGAAACGCTATTTCGATCACGCCCTGATGTGGCAGCAGAGAGCTCGGCGCCTTGAACCAAATTAATGGTGCGCCGATTTCAGTGCGTTTCATCTCCGCGATGTGATCCGCATAGTTCAATCCGACCGCGATCAACTTCGATGGCGCGACTGGAACATCGATTTTCAGATTTGCGAGCGGCACTATTTCACCCGTGGGTTGAACGTCAATCCAGTACCGCTGTGACAGCCGATGCACTTCATTGTCGCGCAATTCGCCGTAGAAGAATTCGTCGCCAGATCTGAATCTGCCAAAGGTTCTCATTAAGATCCGCAGATTACGAGAGTTTGGGCAGCTTACAACGCGCTGTCATCGTGAGCGGAGCGAAGCCAGTCGAAGGATCTCGCGGAATTGCCGCTGGTTGATGCAACTGCTTTGGTCGACTTCGCTTGGAATGACGATGCTTTACTTCGGCACGACCGCCACAAAATCGCGAACCGGCTTTCGTCCTGAGATTGAGAATCCGCTGCCGTCATCGCGTGCGAACCAGAACGCACTTGATGAACCACCGTCAAGATTGATTGCGCGTCGGATTTTCGATTCGGCAATGATCGGCGTCGTCGCGACGATGTTTGCCAACTCTGCAAGCGAGACGTCGGAGCAAAACCCCAGAAAGGCGCGATCGTTCGTAGCTATTCCGGCAAAGGTTCGACGTGCAACCTGTGAATCATTCAATCCGCGGATGCGTTTGTTTCCTTCAACGAGAACTGGTCCGGATTGAATTGCGGCGATGACTTTTTTCGTGCCAGAAAATTCGGTTACGCGAATGACACCAATGCCGTAATCGGTCTGCAGCAAGATTCCAGTAATTAAACGCGCCCGGCGTAATGGCGAGAAAGTTGTACCGTCGGCAACTCGCAACCCGATCGGCTTGAATTCGGTGTCGAAATAACCGCCGTTTACACCGCAGGCGAATTTTTCTCCCTTCATCCTTGCGTCCAGACTTTGGCCATCAGGATTATCGATGACGCGCAACGCAGTCGATTTGGCGGAGAAAGCGCCAAGGTCGACAGTCACGCGCTGACCCACGGCGGCGTCTTCCACAACCACATGCCGATGCTCGACACCTGAATGGTTACGTTCGGATTCGGCTGAGAGGATTTTCCACTCCGCGCGCGCCGACGCGACCAGCGCTATCAGCAGGATCAAAAATGATCCGTAAAGCGATCGCGCGGCGGAAGTGTAGCGAAATCGCACGAATGTGGTGCCGAGTGATTAAGCCTTGCCTGCGTGTTTGGAGAACAGCGCCTGGAACCTCTCATCGTTCCGGAGCGGATCCCAGGCTGGGTTAAGCTTTAGCGCATGCAACGTCACTTCGCTTGGCCGACTCAACAGTCCATCCAACAATTCGATTGCGCGGGCGTTGTCGCCGAGAACGCTGTAAACTTGTGCGACCTGCTCGGTGATCTGCGGACCTTCGAATGCATCTTTGCTTTCCGGCCGCAAATCCATCGCTCGTTGCGCTTCTGCGACGGCAGCGTCTTTTTCGCCAAGCCACGCGAGCACTTTGGCAAAACCGACGTGCAACTCTGCGTCGTCTGGTTTTTGTTTCAATTGCTCTTCAAGAACGTTCTTCGATCTAAGAAGCGCAGTATGCGCCGCTGCGTCATCGCCCAATCCTTTTTGAGCAATGCCGATGGCGAAATATTTCATGGCCAGCGACTC
The DNA here is from genome assembly GCA_036502745.1 of Candidatus Udaeobacter sp. Lineage (GTDB taxonomy): Bacteria > Verrucomicrobiota > Verrucomicrobiia > Chthoniobacterales > UBA10450 > Udaeobacter. The sequence continues at coordinate 4,713 of DASXYB010000283.1, read as the reverse complement.
CGGAACGGTCGCTAGTGCATCATCCGGAAACCTTTGACCCAGCTGCAGTAACTGGTCGTACTTGCGTTGAAGAAGGAGAAGATTGGCTTCTTCGCCGATCATTTTCACGCGCTCTTCGTCGGTCATCGAAAATGATTTTCCTTTCTCGACGGCTTGCTCATACACGCTGAAGTCGCCTTTCTCGGCCATGGCGAGCTTCACCTTGATGTCCCAAAGTCCGACTCCACGCGGATTAATCTGGAGGCCGCGATCCACGGTTTTATTCGCAGCGTCGAAATTTCGCTGCATCTGGTAATTAAGAGCGAGATTGTGCAGCGGCCAGGTGTCCTTCGGGTTCAAGCTGGCTGCCTTTTCCAGATTTGCGGTGGACTCAGTCCATTTTCCTTGGCGACGCTGGATCGCGCCGATCGCCAGATAAACTTCTGAGTCGTTAGGCAATCCGCGCTGCGCGATCTCGAATTCATGTAAGGCCGCGTCATAGTTATTGGCTCCATAGTAATACGAGAACCCCAGCGCGAGATGCGCCTCCGGCAGATCAGGCTGCAGTTGCAGCGCCTGTTCGGCCAGACTGCGCGCTCTTTCGCGGCGTTCCGGTGTGCCCTCGTGTGTGCGCAGCATCCAGCTCTCCAATTGCGAATAGCGCGCAAGGGCGAGCGCGAATTTTGGGTCCAAGTCGATGGCGCGCTGATAAAGCTGCTCGCTCTGTTTTAGCTTTGCCGGGTCCTCCCAGGCACACGAAAGATCATGCGCTTGCACGAACGCCAGATAAGCCTCGCCATTTTCCGTTGGCTTCCGCGTCATCTGGGATTTTTCCGCGGGAGATAGCTTCGCTTGCAGCGCATTGGCAATTTCGTGCGCGAGACCGCTTTGGAGTGCGAAAACGTTGGTCACATCGCCGTCGTAATTGTTGGCCCAGATGTGCTCGTCGGTATTGGCATCGATTAATTGGACGTTAACGCGCACCTGGTTTCCTGAGCGGCGGACGCTACCTTCGAGAATATTGGAAACACCCAGCGCCTTACCGATTTCACGAAGATTCGTGGGATGACCTCTGTATTGCATCACCGACGTGCGCGAAATTACCCTGAGATCGCTAATTTTCGACAAATTGGTGAGCACGTCGTCCTGCACGCCGTCGGCGAAATAGGCATTTTCTTTTTCGTCACTGAGATTTTCAAATGGCAGGACGGCAATTGATTTATCGACCTTGTGCGCAGCGACGCGAGGCAAGAGGAAGAACCCGGTTGCCGCGGAGATAACTATGCCGGTCACGATCAACATAATCACGTTCCGGCGACGGCGGGTCCTCGGCGCGGGAGTCTCAGGCGTCGTCTGAATACCTTGCGCCGTGACGTCGAAGGCCCACGCAAGAATCAGGGCAATTGGAAATCCGACGAGCAGCAACAAAATGACCAGGCGCAGGGACCAATTTGGCAGTTCCCATGCCGGAAACGTCGCCGAAGCCAATTGGATGATGCCGCCGGCAGCAATGATGTAGGCCGCGGCGACACGATAAACTTTACGCCGTTTTACCTCCTCAAAGAAGCCGGTCATAGCAAGAGTTTTGATTCGCATAACTATAGTGCAGCCCTGACTATAGACACAAATTGAGGCGCAACATTCACTTTGACCAAATCGATGCGCCGTCAAAAAGTGAATCGCTCGTTACCTGCAATTCATCGACAACTCGACACCAGACTTTTGCGGGGTGTCGATTAACCCCTGAAAACGGGTATCAGATCGCAGCGGATCCCAAATTGGATCAAGTTTCAGTGAAGAAACAGTCACTCCCGCTGGAGTGATTAACGAACGTTCAAGAAGTTCAACAGCTGCGTCGTTTTCGCCTGTCCAGGCGTAAATTTGCGCCAGCATGAGCGTCATCTTTGGCCCATCCAAAGCGTCCTGAGATTCGGGAAGGAGTGCGACGGCGTGTTTGCCTTCGGCGATCGCCGCATCTTTTTCACCCAGACCAGCAAGAACCATCCCCAACATTATGTGACGCGACGCATCATCAGAGCCTTGCTGTATCGCATTTTCCAGAATCGAACGAGCGCGTTGAAACGCCGAACGCGCATGCTCTTTATCATTGACGAAAGTGTAAAGAGTCCCCTCGAGATACTCTTTAGGTTTGTCATCGCTGCGGACGTCCGCGGGCAACTGTTTCAGAATGGCCACGGCGTCGTGAAATTTCCGTTGCAGCATCAACAGATACGCTCGGCCGATCGTACCTTCCGCATCGGAATTAGCGCCTGGACGAATTTGTGACAACTGTTTGTCGACCTCGGACAAATCGCCTTTCAAATCGATGGCCAGCATCGCCTTACCGGTACGGGCGCTAACTGAGTTCGGCGCAGCTTCAATCGCGCGATCGAAAAGTTTGTCTGCATGTTCGAAGTCATCAACGGCGCGATAATTGTCAGCGAGATTAATAAGAAGAAATGCATCCTTTGGACTGAGCGAAGCTGCTTTCTCCATGTTCGCGGTGGATTCGGCCCATTTTCCCTGGCGACGCTGAATCGCTCCAATCGCGAGATAAACGTCGGCAGAGTTCGGCAAACTTTTCCCGGCGATAGTGAATTCATCCAAAGCGTTCTGGTAATTGCGCTCGCAATAATAATGATAAAAGCCGAGCGCCAGGTGTGCCTCCGGGAGGTCGGGCTGTAAACGAAGCGCTTCTTCAGCCGCTGCCTGCGCTTTTGCTCTACGAGTCGGCGCGGGATCGAAACTGTGGTACATCCAGTCTTCCACCCACGCCAATGCTGCAAAGGCTGGGGAAAAATTTGGATCGAGCCGGGTTGCTCTCTCAAACAGTTGTTCAGCCTTTTCAGTGTCGGTGCGCAATCGATCTGGACGCGTCAGAAGATCGTGCCCCTCAACAAAAGCCAGGTACGCTTCGCTGTTCTCAGTCGGCTTGCGTTCAATCTGCGCCTTTTCAGTGGGCGACAATTGAGCGCGCAGCTCGCCCGCTATTTTTTGAGCGAGATCACTTTGAATTGCGAACACGTCCGTTAGCTCCCGATCGTAATCTTCCGCCCAGATGTGCTGGTCGTTCTCAGCATTGATTAATTGCACATTTACACGGACTCGATTCCCAACCCGGCGAACACTGCCTTCCAAGATAGTTCCGACACCAAGCGCCTTTCCAATCTCACGAGCATTGGTTTGCGTGGCGCGGTAAGACATCACAGATGTTCGCGAAATGACCTTCAGATTGCCGATCTTTGACAGGTTCGTGAGTAAATCGTCCTGAACACCATCGGCGAAGTAGGCGTTTTCCTTCTCATCGCTGAGATTTTGAAATGGCAACACAGCAATGGACCTGTCGACCGGATGGGCGGCGACGCGAGGCAGCAGAAAGACTCCGGCACCACCCGAGAGGATCAGCCCACAGGCAATGAGAACGATGACATTGCGGCGAGCGTGCCGCTTGGACATGGCTCCGTCAGGAGTGATCTGAATCCCATCCGCGGTGATGTCGAAGGCCCACGCAAGCATCAGCGCTACCGGAAACCCCATCAGCAAAAACACAATCAGCACCCGCAGAGTCCAGCTCGCCAATTCCCACGCGGGAAATGCCGCCGAAGCCAATTGAATGATGCCGCCCGCTGCGATGATGTATGCCGCCGCCACCCGATATACTTTGCGCCGCCGCGCTTCTCCAAAGAACCCGGACAAGCCTACAGATTTCTCGGTTGAGACCATAAACCAAGGGCCTCAGTTATTGACAGCCTATGCAACTCCAGCGTTCACTTAATGCCGCCGGCGAAAACAGTCTGAAAATGCGGGCTCTGTTTTTCACGCGAAACAACGCTTACCTCGATCTCGCGAAAGCCGCTTTTCTCCAGGAATTCGTGCAACTGCACTTCGCTGAATCCGAGCCAGTGATCTGCATAGAGTTCCCGCGCCTTTTCGAAGCGATGGCTTAAAAGATCGAGAATCACCAGGCGCCCGCCGCGTTTCAAAATCCGGTGGGCAGCGCCAATAGCACGCTCGGGATGAATAGCGTGATGCAATGCCTGGCTGAGAATTACAAGGTCGACACCGTCTTTCGCGATGGGCGGGTCCTCGATGTCGCCCAGCCGGTACTCAAGATTTTTGAATCCGTGTTTCTTCGCGAGTTGCGACCCGAACTCGACCATCTTCGGCGAATTGTCGATGGCAATCACTTTGCGCGCGCGTTTTGCCAGCAATTGCGACAATGTCCCCTCGCCCGCTCCCATATCGGCGACAGTCAACGGCGGAAGCAACGTGATTAGCGTGTGTGCAAGTGCCTGCCACGATCGCCCCGGCACATATCCTCGACCGAATTTGCCGGCGAGTTCGTCAAAGTATTTCCGCGCCTTATCCTGCCGCTGATGGAGCACAAGCTTCAGACTTGTGCGATCGCGCGAGCCTTCGGGGAGTTCGCGCGCCAGCAGTCGAGTGATCTCCGCCACGCGCTCACGCTTCGCCTTCTGCCCATTGTGATCCGCGCCGTAGTAAACATTTTTTCCGACACGCCGATCGGCTACGACGCCTGCCCGCTTCAACTGAGCGAGATGACTCGATATGCGAGACTGGCCCATGCCGAGAATTTGTTGCAATTCAGCGACCGAAAGTTCCTCCTGTTCGAGAAGCAGCAGCAGCCGCAGACGTGTGGGATCGGCAAGCAACCGCAACAAATTAATGGTTGACGCCATGATTGGAGACTACGATATATCGACGCATCATGAT
>DASXYB010000282.1:0-4205 GCA_036502745.1 Candidatus Udaeobacter sp. | reverse complement strand
GCATAAATCGGCCCACGAAATCCACTTTTCACCACTCGAGGAATCCAGCCGCAATGGTCCAGGTGAGCGTGGGTCAGAATCACATGTTCAATGTCTTTCGCCGCCACCGGCAAGTTTTGCCAGTTGCGCTCGCGCCATTCTTTTGGTCCCTGGAACAAACCGCAATCCACTAATGTCTGCGTTCCATTTTTACCTGACAAATCTCCAGAAGCGTTGATCAGGTGCTTCGATCCGGTCACGGTACCGGCTGCACCCAGGAATTGAATGTAGGCCAAAAAACCTCCGCTAATGTTTCACTGTTTCGATTTTGTACACATCGTTGCTTGTATCGCTCTCTGGCACGCAGCCATCATTCAGCGTGACATCCTGCGGAAGTGACGGGGTTTGAATTCGAACCGACGCCTTCGATTTTCCCGCGACGACTAGCTTGCCCGCTGCCTCGCTATCTTGCGTGTGCAATGTTACTGGTATTTCCGCGCCGGCATCTCCGCGATTCTCCACGGTGACGGTGACCATATATCCTCCGCTTGCCAGCTTGCTCGGATAAACCGACGCCACCCGAAACTCGGGCAACCCTCGGTCGTGATATACCCAGTCATCGAAGAACCATTGCAGATCGCAATGGGATTCCTTTTCAATCAGCTTCTGCATGTATGTGGGATTGCTGTCATCCGCCGCGTTGTAATTGTGCAATGCCGCGTCCAGCACAGGTTCCCCCACCATGTCCCGGAGCATCCACCACACGTACATCGATTTTGTCTGGATGCGAAAGTCGTCAAGCGAATTGATGAGCGAATCATCGTTGGTTTTGTTCTCGCTGGAAACTTTTTCTAATTCCACCAGCGCTGTGCGGTGCCCCTGCAGATAGTCAATGGCCGCCTTCCGTCCTTCCTTTTCCTCAATCAATCGCACTTGTGCATAGCTCGCGAGCCCGTCATGTATCCATGCGTGCGGCGACGGGAAGAAAGCATGCGTCAGTTGCTGCGTCGCTGAAAACAAAAGTTTGGTGTCGCTTCCGGACAGCGACGTCAGCAGCATGTTCCCACTCTCGAATGACGCGTCGTTTGGGTCGGAAAGTTCTACAACCTCGGGCGTTGAATGAGGCGACTGGCGATGATCGCGGAACCATTTGCTGACGAGCGGCGCGACTTCTTCGACCGCAGACGCATAGTCATCGGCGCCGGATTTGTGATCAGGCAAGTAATACAAATGAATAATCGAATTTGAAGATTCTAAATAATTTCCCATCACGAAAGTTGGCGTCACTAATTCCAAGGGCCGGAAAGAGTGCAGGATGCAGCGAAACTCATCGCCGCCTGCCATTCCGCCCATACTCGTGCCCAGGGCTCCCGTGGGGCTGTCGTTCATCGCCGTAACCAGAGGTGACTGCGTTCCAGCCACGCAGAGGTTTACGATTATTTCCGCCTGTTCTTCCTTTACTTTCCAATTGCCGATTTTTTCAGCCAAACTATTCCCGTCCGACAGACTTACCGCTTCCATAGCCACCGGATACCACGCTACATGGCCGACTCCGCGCACCGCAGAAAACGATCGCCCAATTTCATCCCAATCTGAGTGCTTCGCGCTGTCAGCAGGAACGCCGATGCGGCTCAGCCGTGTCGCGTCCTGCGCGATCACTCCCTCATACCCGATTTCGAGTTCGATTGTTTGTTTAGGCGCAACTGCCTGGGGGAGCACGACGATCGCTTCGGACAGAGCACCTGTGTGATCGATGTCGGATGTGTAGATTTGCGAAACGAATTCTACCGGCTTCCCCGCAAATTGAATGGAACTCCAGTTGAGGGTCGAAGAAATCTGCAGGGATAGACTTCTCTGCGCAGTCTCCGAGTCATTCCGCAACGTAATCTTGCCACGACCCCCAATCCTCTGCTGCTCCGGTTCGACGCGTACCGTCAAATCGTACTTGGTGAAAGTAAACGCCTCGCGATCCAGAGCGTGCGCCCACTGCGAACTGCAAACCACACAGAAGATACAAACGATCTTCATCTTCATCCGGATTTTTTCCGACGCTGCTTCACAATTTCAAACAGGACCACACCCGCCGCCACCGAAACATTCAGCGATGGCACTTGCCCCAGCATCGGAATCGAAACCAGGAAATCGCATTTCCTGCTTACCAGATCGTGGAGTCCTTTTCCTTCCGCGCCCAGCACCAGAGCACAGTCCATTTTGTAATCCACTTCGTCGTAGCTCTGCTTTCCGCGTTCGTCGAGGCCCACGATCCACAGTCCTCTGCTTTTGAGATCCTCAAGCGTTCGCGCGATATTCGTGACCTTGGCTACCGGAAGATGCGCACTAGCGCCCGCTGAAGATTTTGCAACCGTGCCCGTAATCCCCGCTGCGCGCCGTTCGGGAATGACCACGCCATCCGCGCCTGACGCATCTGCGGTGCGCAGAACCGCGCCCAGGTTATGAGGATCTTCCACGCCATCGAGCACAATCACCAGCGAGTACTCGCCACGTTTTGCCGCAATCACGTCATCCAGGTCGACGTAAGCCTTCGACGACGTGACCGCTACCACGCCTTGATTCGAAGCTGTGTGCGCCATCCGATCGAGTTCGGTACGCGGCAGAAACCGCACCGCGATGCCGGCGTTCCGGCAGTCTTGAATGAGCTTTTGCAGTCGTAGATCGTTTCGTTCCTTGGCCACTCCCACCCACTCGAAGGCGCGACCCCGCGACTTCAGCGCCTCTGCAACCGAATTGATCCCGAAGATGACGTTCATTGAAGCTAGTGTAAATGCTAGCTTGTCGAACCCGTGCTGCTGTGCTTTCGCGGCACCTGTTAAGACCTGCTACAGAGCCCCCGGAAGCTCATCGACTATACTTGTGAAGTAAGGAGAGGACTGTGCCACTCTCGACCTTGATCGTCGATGACGAGCAACTCGCGCGCGATGAGCTCGCCTATCTGCTAAAAAATATCGGCGATGTGGAAGTTGTGGCGCAAGGCAAAAATGGCTTAGAAGCCGTAACCCTCATCCGCGAGCACAACCCCGATCTGGTCTTCCTCGACGTGCAGATGCCGGGCCTTGATGGCTTCGGCGTAATCAAGAAACTCCTCGACAAGAAGATTGCTCTGCCCAAGATCGTGTTCTCCACTGCTTTTGATCAGTACGCGGTACGGGCCTTCGAAGTAAACGCGGTCGATTACCTGCTGAAACCCTTCGATCGCAAACGCGTGGCGCAATCAGTGGAACGGGCCCGCTCCATGGCGGGAGCTAACGGCCCGGCAGACAAACTGGATGCGCTGGTGCGCATGCTGGAATCGCAGAAGCCGCAGACTTCCAAAATTCTTTTAAAGGCAGTCGGCCGACTTTTTCTGGTCAATCAGAAAGATATTTGTTTCGCATCCATTGAAGATGGAATCATTTCGGTGGTGACCAGCGGTCCGAGTGGAATGGAGGGCCAGTCAAATTGTCGAACGCTCGAAGAGTTGCTCGACAGCCTCGACCCGGACTTGTTCTGGCGCGCCCACCGTTCTTACCTGGTGAATATCAATCGCATCAAGGAAGTTGTTCCATGGTTCAAAAGCTCCTATCAGTTGCGCATGGATGACAAGAAGCAAACCGAAATCCCAGTGAGCCGCGCACAAACCAAAAGGTTGAGAGAGTTGTTTGGATTGTGAACCAGCGGTGGGCTTTGACCCGCGAGCGGCTGGTTCAAAGCTCAAGACTCGCTGCTCATTGCTCACAGCTCAAGCAAAAAAGCGGCCGGGGAGGAGCCTCCGGCCGCCCAAGTTGGCTGCAAGCAGCCCTTCACACAGCCATTGCTTCAAGTGCCGTCCGGTTCTTAATCACCAACACTGCGCCATCCAGCCTGATCAGATCTTTCTTTCTGAGTTCGCTCAACAGGCGCGTGACGGTTTCGCGCGATGCGCCAATTCGTTGTGCCATCTCTTCATGGGTGACCGGCGTTTGAACTCGAAACTCTCTATTTTCTTTGTCAACGCCGGTCATCCACGACAGCAACAGCCGAGCCAGCTTTCCGGAGGAGGATCGGGCAAGTACAAGTTCATGAATTTCGCGGTACGCGTATTGAAACTCGCGGCTGACGGCTTGCGCGGAGCGGAGTCCCAGTTCTCCACTCCGCTCCATAAGCCGGAGCAGCCCATCTCCGTCAACGAAGTTGACCAGAGAAGGCTCCAACGTCTCGGCAGTGATCTCGTACGCCTCGCCAGAGATCAC
>DASXYB010000281.1:0-2659 GCA_036502745.1 Candidatus Udaeobacter sp. | reverse complement strand
AGATCCTGCGACGCGGTTTTGAATGCTTCGACGCCCTGTACGCGTTTTTGCAACCACGATGAATTGTGTCCAAGAAAACGAGCGCGATGCGGATCATCGGATGCCATCGTGGCGTGAAGTGTTTCTCTATTTCCTCTTTCTTGGCTTCGTCAACATCGGCGGCCCGGTTGCACAGATCACGATGATGTTCAATCACATGGTGGAGAAGCGCCGATGGCTCTCCAAAGATCGCTTCATCAAAATTATGGCTTTCTGCCACATGCTTCCCGGCCCGGAAGCGCTGCAGTTGGCGATCTACGTTGGTTACCTGAAACGAAAACTATGGGGCGGCGTGTTAGCCGGTGTCACCTTCATTGTGCCGGGCGCAATTGCCATGATCGTTCTAAGCTGGCTTTATGTTCGTTATGGCAAGCTTCCCCAGGTAACGAACGCTCTTTACGTCCTCAAGCCAGCTGTGCTCGGCATCATCGCTGCGGGGATTATCAAACTCGGGCGCGCTTCGATCAGAAACGTGTTCCTCGCGGTTCTGCTGGTTGCGGCGTTTGTAGGAATGCGTTTCGCGGGAATCAACTTCCTGCTGATTCTTCTCATCGCCGGAACCCTGAACCTGATCATGGAGCGCGGGTCTGCTGTGCTCAAAACGAATGGACCAACTCTGCCGGTAATGGTTGTTGGGACTAGTGCGCTGATTCCCTTCAGCGATTCGCATCTGTTCCAAATTGCGTGGCTCTTTTTCAAGACCGGATTGTTTAGCTTCGGCGGCGCGTACGCTTCGCTTGTTTTCGTGCAGCGCGGCGCTGTTGCGCAATATCACTGGCTGTCCGACGGACAATTATTAGACGGCGTTGCGCTCAGTGTAGCGACCCCGGGGCCGTTCATGTTGTTCACGACTTTTGTGGGTTATGTCGCAGGCGGAATTCCTGGCGCGGCAGTCGCCACTCTTTTTGTGTTTTTGCCGTCTTTCGTCTTCGTGCTCGGTGGCGCGCACTATATCGAAAAAGTCCGCGAAAACCGCGGACTTCAGGCGTTCCTCGCCGGGGTCAGCGCCGCAGTCGTAGGCGTGATTGCAGTTGTGTCGCTGGACCTGGTCCCCGGAGCGTTGACTGACTGGATAACTGTCGCGATCTCAGTAGCAGCGTTCCTTCTAATTGCGTTTCTGAAGCGGGATGTTGCTTTGGTAGCCGTCGGAGCAATTATTGCTGGAATTATTTACGCCAGCGCGCGCGCGTTCGCGTGAATTTTACCTCGGCCCTAACACGTCCGAGAAGAGGGGCTGCGACGTTACTTTTGTGTCAGCTTGCTAATTCAGTCTTTGGCGAGATCGGTTTAAATTGGACGCCGGAATTTCAGAAACGATTGAAAGCATGAACTTGATTTTGAGACGCTGCGCTGTCGTCGCATTTTCCGTTGCATTTGCATGCGCGGCGCCTGATCTGGCGCACGCACGCTCTCGGGGATCCGATCCGGGTGGACATACCAATCGAGGAGTCAAATACGCGCGAGACAAACAATACGACAAAGCGATCGCCGAATTCACCAAGGCAATTGAAGCGCAGCCGAATGACGCCAAGAATTACGAGAACCGCGCAATGGCTTACAGGTTGGGCGGCAAACCAGCCCAAGCGCTCGGCGATTTGTCCAAAATAATCGAACTACATCCGAAGGACGCTGACGCCTATGCAGCCAAAGGTCAGATTGAAATCGAGCAAAAGAAGTTCGACTCAGCGATCCACGATCTGACGCAGGCGATGAAACTCGACTCAAAGAATAAAAATGCGCAACGGTACCGTGCATACGCGTTTCTCTCCAAACAGGATTGGAACAAGGCGGTAGAGGATTATTCGAAGGTGATTGAAAGGTCGCCGGATGATGTTGGCGCGCACGAGCGCCGAGCCTACGCGTACCGCAATCTTGGTAAAAATAATGAGGCGATTGCCGATCTCACAAGGGTGATCGAAGCGAGGCCGAACGACGCGGAAGCATATCGCCAGCGTGGTCTCACATACCGGTTGATGGACAACTATGAGAAAGCGGTCGGTGATTTTAGCAAAGTTCTGGAACTAAAGCCAAACGACGCGGATGCCAAGGCGCGGCTAAAATATGCGCAGCAAAAGTATGTGCAGCAAAAGCTTCGGCGGCAGCTTCCAACGCCGTCACCGTCCAAGGTGACGAAGGGAAATGCCGCAAAAGCGCGAACACAAAAATCTGTGTCGCCGACTCCATCCCGGGCGGAGTAATGCAGTTCTACGAATAATGGCGCTGAGTTGAGCTGAAATATTGAGATTGCAGCGGGATGTTGCGCTAGTCGCGTTGCGAGCAATGCTCAGCGGAGTAATCTACTCGACCGTGCGCGCGCGCGTGGCTGTAGCAGGGATCGCTGATCCCGACACTTTGCATGCATTCCATTCTCGCGACATGCGGAGTCACCGACTTCGGCTACAAAGCCGCAGATGCGCGATTCGCGCGCGCTTCGTCCAGCAGCGAGCCATCGACACGCGGAAGACGATGTTAAAATAACCCGCCTTCACGGTGCTTCGATTAACACCGCGTTGAGGGTAACGCGACCACCTCGGGATTTAGTATTGCGTGCCTGTGGCTTCGTTGTGCTTGCTTATCACTTTGCCGTTCGCATCCATCTCGAGGCCAATTTCTCTGCCGT
>DASXYB010000280.1:0-4857 GCA_036502745.1 Candidatus Udaeobacter sp. | reverse complement strand
AGTCCCATGGACGAGACCTTGTCATGATCGATAACGATCCGCGCCTGAGGCTGGTCGATTTTCGTGTCGATATCGCCGAACTGAAACACGTGCGCCTGCATCGCTTTCTGGAAAATGTCCTTTGCGAATTCAAGGATCCGTTCCTGGTCTGCGGTGGACGCGATGATAAAGCTGACCGGAAAATTGTCCGAACCAGGCAGTGCTTCCGGCATGATCGGAAACATTTGAATTGCCGGGATGGCAGACAACTTCTGCTGAACAACGGGTAGATAATCTTGCGTCGGCGTTTTGCGCACACCCCACGGTTTCAACACCATCCCGCCAAACCCGCTGCTTGGATTTGTAATCTGAAATGTGAAACGAGTATCGGGAATGTCGTGAAACACTTTCCCAGCTGCGTCGGCATATCGAATCGTGTCATCAATGGTTGCGTTGGCCGGCGCGGTAATGACGCCAAAGATCACGCCCTGATCTTCCTTCGGCGCGAGTTCCTTCGTCGCTACCTTCGGAATTGCGAGAAACATCAGGCCCGCGAGCAACGATATCCCGGCCCAAACAATGTAAACGGCAGGACGGGCCTGCAACGTACGATCCAGATGGTTTCCATACCAATCGCGGAGACGATCAAACGTGCGATCAACAAAGCCTTTGAAGCCGTGCTCGACGTGATGAGGCGGCAACAAATATGCCGACATCATCGGTGAAAGAACGAGTGCAACGATACCCGAGATGAAAACGGCACCCGCTAGTGTGAGGGCAAATTCGCGGAATAACGCGCCGGTGAGTCCCCCCTGTAAAGCGATGGGAGTGTAAACGGCGGCCAACGTGATTGTCATCGCGATGATGGGGCCAATCAGTTCGCGCGCCCCAAGTAGCGCCGCCTGCATGCGCGATTGCCCCTCTGCGATGTGGCGTTCGATATTTTCTACGACAACGATCGCATCGTCGACGACCAATCCGACTGAAAGCACGATCGCGAGAAGGGTCAGTAGGTTCAGACTAAACCCGAACAACTGCATCAAAAACAGGGCGCCGATTAGCGAGATCGGAATCGCGACAATCGGAACGATGACAGATCGGACCGAGCCCAGAAACAAAAAGATAACCAGCATCACGATCAGCAGAGTGTCGATTAACGTTTTTACGACTTCGTGAATCGCGTCGTTAATGTAGGCCGTGGCGTCATACGCCATCTCCGCTGTCATCCCTTTGGGCAACTCCTTCTTAACTTGCTCGAGCTCGACACGGACGCGTTTTATCACGTCGAGCGAATTGGCGTTTGGCAGCACCCAAATGCCCATGAAAACAGCCTTTTGTCCCGAGAATCGCACTTCGGTGTTGTAGTCTTCGGCGCCGAGCACGACGTCGGCAATGTCGCCCACCCTAACGAGCGTGTTCTTATCCTGGCGAATAACCAGTTGCTTGAACTGCTCCGCCGTGTGCAGGTCGGTGTTGGCGGTCAGGTTTACCTGCAAAAGCGAGCCCTTGGTGTTACCCACTGCTGCAAGGAAATTGTTTTTCGTCAGCGCCTCGCGGACCTGTGAAGGACTTATATTCAACGCCGCCATCCGGTCTGGCTTCATCCAGATGCGCATTGCGAAAGTGCGCCCGCCGAGAATGTCCGCCTTTTGAACGCCGCCGAGCGCCGTAAGTCGCGGCTGGACGAGTCGCACAAGATAATCGGTGACCTCGTTAGGCTGAAGGATGTCCGAAGTAAAACTCAAGTATGCAGAAGCAAATTGCGAATCTGCGGCTTGAATCGCGATGACCGGGATCTGTGATTCCGGCGGCAGATTGTTTCGGATCGCGTCTACTCTCGCGCTGATGTCGGAGAGCGCTTTGTTCGCGTCGTAGTTGAGCTTCAATCGCGCGGTGATTGTCGACAGGCTTTGAGTGCTTTGTGATTGGATGTAATCGATTCCATCCGCGGCTGCGATAGCCCGCTCGACAGGTGTGGTGATAAAGCCACGCACTAATTCGGCATCAGCGCCCACGTAAACCGTAGTGACGGTGATCGCCGCGATGTCGCTGCGCGGATATTGCCGAACATTCAACGTTTTCATCGCCTGTAATCCGGCGATGAGAATGACGAAGCTGACTACAATCGCCAGTACGGGGCGCTTGATGAAGAGATCAGTGAACGATGTCATCTACGAATTCGGTGTCTCTGCTTCCGATTTTATTTAGGTGTCTGGCGGTTTCGGATTCAGTTCCGGTTTGGGCGCCAGATCGTTGTTCACGGTCACAGCCATGCCGTTGCGCAACTTAAACACTCCGGTGCTCACAACTGTTTGGCCTGCTTTCAAACCTTGCGTGACTGCAACGAAATCGCCACGTGCTTCGCCGATGCGCACGAATTGCTGCCGAAGCACCTCCGATTCCTTGCCGGTTTTCGGATCCTTTTGTTTCTCGATCACGAAAACCGAATCGCCGTATGGCGCATAAGATGCCGCCGATCCGGGAATCACGATTGTCTTTTTTGTCTCCGCCAAAGCAACTTCAACCTTTGCAAACATGCCGGGATGCAGAGCGTGATCCGAATTTTCTAATGTCGCCTGCAGCGGCACGTTGCGTGTGACGGGGTCAACCATGGAATTAATCGCAGTCAATTTGCCTTTGAACTCCCGGCCAGGAAACGCATCCGAGCGCACCGTTACCTCCAGACCCTTCGCCAGTTTCGAGAGATATTGTTCAGGCAACGCAAAATCGACGTAGAGCGGATCAAGCGCCGTCAGCCCCACGACCTGCTGACCTGCGTTTATCATCTGGCCAACGTTCACCTGGCGAATACCAAGCTGCCCATCGAACGGGGCGACAACTGTTTTTTTTGCGATGCTGGAACGCATTTGATCTACAACCGCATTCATTCGCGTGAATTTTGATTGCGCAGAATCAAACTCGGCGCCTGAAACGACCTTCTTAATGGCGAGATCGCGAGATCGTTCGAGATCTGTGCGCGCCAACTGCGCGTCAGCTTCTGCAGATCGCAAAAGTGCTTCCTCTTGTGACGCATCGAGTTTCATCAGCACCTCACCCTTTTTCGCCACGGCGCCACTGTCGAAATTGATTTCGCTCACAACGCCAGCGAGCTCTGTGGAAACAACTGCACCCTGCACCGCGCTAACCGATCCCACCGCTGTCAGCCTCGGAGCCCAATCTTCCTCTTTCACCGATGCGCTCGTAACAGTCGTCGGCGGCATCGTGTGCGGCGTGCTCATCATTTTGCCGATTTGCAGGAATTTGATTCCAAAAACAAAGACGCCTATTGCCAGCAGTAGCGCTATTGCGACTACAATGGCTTTTCGCTTCCGTTTTATGGGGGGCTGCATCGGACGATTTAAAACTGGTCTCGCTACATCATGCATAAGCGAGTTCTGCCTCCGGTTTGAATAAACAGCTCCATAGCCTGCGCGCCACTTGCAATTGTCGCTCCCGTCGCTCGGTCGCGGTCATTTCCACCGGCCGCAGCACATCGAGCATCAACATACCACGCGCGACGGCAAAAATTAACTCTGCCAATTCGATCGGTGAAAGGCCGCGTGCCGTGTTTTGAGCCTCCGGCGCTTTGCTGATCAGTTCTGTGACGCCGGCCATCGCCGTTTCCAAAACATCGCGGACCAAATCGGCGACCTGAGGATTTCGTGAGGCTTCCGAGTAGAGATCGACCACGAATGCGGAGACCACCGGGCTTTCCTCTTCGCAGCAATGAGCGGTGAACAGGATTTCTAGCGACTCGAGCAGCGTCCTCGCGTGTTTGGCGCGTTGTAACACCTCGGAAATCTCTCGCTTGTGGCGATCCGCCATTGCGGAGATCACCGCCTCTTTATTTTCGAAATAACGATAGATCAACCCGACGCTGATCCCGGCTTCAGCGCTGATATCGTGCATGCTGGTTTGGTGAAAACCGCGCTTGGCGAAACAAACAAGAGCTGCATCGAGAATCTGACAACGCCGATCTGGAACCGAATCTGTTGGGGGTTGCGACATAGAATTGCCACAATGAATGAACGTTCATTCATTGTCAAACCCCGTCGCAATTCTACGTAAGGGTGGGTGCTCCGTATTTCCGAAAGCACTTTGTCCGCGAATCGCCACAAGCACGCAACGTTCTGCGCTCGGCGTAGGGCGACACCTCTGGTTGTGCGACGTATCTCGACCACAGCCGGTCAGGATTTCGTCTCTCGCCTTGCTTCCACGGAGTGCGACACAACCGGAATCGGTTGCGTAACCGGGCTGAACCCAGCGAACGGATCCGGCGTCGGTTGCCCAATGAATTGGAAGATCGCCGCAGCCACGCTCAAAATGCAGGTGGCATACACCGACGTCTCCAACGCGCTCCGCCCTTTGTCTTCCGAGTTAGCCAGGATTCCGTATATGGATCGATCGTTTCTCATAATTTTAAGACGCTGCGGACTTCCCGCTTTGTCTGTTGGTTGTTGATTGTTCATGATCGGTTTTGAGAGTTGGATGACACCAGCTCGTGAATTGGATTCAAATAATTGTCATGTTGAGCGGAGCGAAACATCTCTGGTTTGCTGCGTGGCACGCTTTGACCACGTGATGAGAGATTCTTCGCTCCGCTCAGAATGACTGAAAAGTACTCATGGACAGACTAAGCGCCGACTCGCGACTAACCCGCGACTTTCCCCCAAACGCGCGCTATCTGATCGGTGTGTCCGGCGGGCGTGATTCTGTCGCGTTACTGCATTGGTTGACCAGCCTGGGTTACGAACGCCTTATCGTATGCCACCTGAATCATCGATTGCGTGGACGATCGAGCGATGCCGATGCGCGGTTCGTTAAAAGATCGGCGGAACGCTACCAGCAGGAAGTTGTAGGGCAGGCGCTCCGCCTGCC
>DASXYB010000279.1:0-7548 GCA_036502745.1 Candidatus Udaeobacter sp. | reverse complement strand
ACATCGCGTTGATCCCGAAGTGCCGATCGAAGATGTAGCTGGTGCGGTGAAGGAATTAATTCACGAAGGCAAGGTGAAGCATTTCGGACTTTCTGAGCCAGGACTTCAGACAATCCGTCGCGCGCACGCAATTCAACCGGTTACGGCAATCCAGAATGAGTACTCACTCTGGTGGCGGAAACCTGAACACGAGGTGTTACCGCTGCTGGAGAAACTTGGAATCGGCTTTGTTCCGTACAGTCCTTTGGGTCGCGGATTTCTCACTGGAAAAATGAATGAGAACACAATGTTCGACAGCACCGATTTCCGCAACACACTTCCTCGTTTCACACCGGAGGCTCGCAAAGCCAATCAGGCATTGGTCGATTTGTTAGGTGAGATCGCAAAACGAAAGAACGCGACGCCTGCTCAGATTGCGCTGGCATGGTTGCTGGCGCAAAAATCGTGGATTGTTCCAATCCCGGGGACAACAAAACTGAAGCGGCTGGAAGAGAATATTGGAGCGGTCGAGATCGAATTGGCGCGAGATGATCTGCGCGAGATCGAAAGCGCTGCGTCACAAATCGAAGTGCAAGGAGATCGGTATCCCGAGCACTTGGAGCAAATGACGGGACGATGATGGCGTTCGTGGTATGCCGTCCTTGGTTAAGCTTGAATAAGGATTTGCACGACCTTCTGAATTGTGTTCCAACTGCGAGTAGTGGCAGGCACACCTAGCAGCTTCTCGATTTTGCCGAGATAACCGATCGCTTTCATGTGGCGACGATACAGACCGAGAACGAATCTTCCTTTGACCGCGATGATCTTGAATAGCCAGTCGTCAGGAGAGGGGAGGCAGTGAGGGAGATTCAGAGGAAGAGGCGGCGATTTGGCTAGGACACTCACGAATTGCGTTACGTTTTCGCCTGAAGGTTGTCCCGAGAACGGATCCTCCGACGCGAGTTTAATGACGTCGAGCGCGGGACAAATCATGATCTCGCATTTGAACGGCAATTGCTTTGCCATTGCGGCACGCAGAGCTGATTCGCTCACATCGTCGCGTACAACAAACGTGCCGACTGCACCGATGTTAATTACGCCAAATTTTGATAACTGACTGGCGATCGCCACCGGTCGGCAGCGATTGGTTTTGCCGACGTTCACTCCGCGAAGAAATACGACCCAGCGCATTGGAACTGATCAATCAGAGGTCATCGGTGATGGGTTAGCAACTCTCTTCCCAAGAAAATTTTTTCCACTAGACTGCGCAAGTGGAGCTGAACGGTCAGGCGCTCACCCTTGAGCAAATCGCTGCAGTCGCAATTGGTGGCGAGCATGTTGCAATCTCGGCAACGGCGCGTCCGCGCATGACTGCTTCGCGCAAATTCATCGAACAAATCGTTACGCGCGACGCGGTGGTTTACGGAGTCAACACCGGGTTCGGCAAACTCTCCGATGTTCGGGTGCCGCAGGACGACCTGCGGCAACTTCAATTGAATCTTGTCCGTAGTCACGCCTGCGGAATTGGCGAGCCACTTTCCGAGCCCGAGGTGCGCGCAATGATGTTGCTGCGAGCGAACGTGCTGACGCTTGGCCTTAGCGGAATTCGTTGCGAGGTCGTCGAGTTGCTTTGCGAGATGCTCAATCGCCGCGTTCACGCCGTTGTTCCGGAAAAAGGCTCAGTGGGCGCGAGTGGCGATCTTGCGCCGCTTGCGCATCTGGCATTGAGCATCATTGGGGAAGGGGAAGTATTTTTCGAAGGTCAACGGATGGCGACCGTGGAAGCGCTGCGGCTCGCAAAACTGAAGGCTGTTGAGCTGGAAGCGAAGGAAGGTCTGGCCTTGCTCAATGGGACGCAGGCCATGCACGCGGTAGGCGGCCTGGCGCTCTTACGTGCGCAGCGGCTCGCGCGCGTCGCTGATGTGTCCGGCGCGATGAGTCTTGAAGCGGTCAAAGGCACACCAGTCGCATTCGATCCGCGTTTGCAGGACGCGCGTCCGCATCCGGGCCAGAAAGCCGCGGCCGAACATCTTTTGTCCCTGGTGGAAGACAGCGAGATTCGTCAGTCGCATCTCACCGATGATCCGCGGGTGCAGGACGCATACAGTCTGCGTTGCATGCCGCAGGTGCACGGGGCGGTACGCGGCGCGCTCGCGCATTGTGAAGACGTTCTGCTGATTGAGTCCGCATCGGCCACGGATAATCCACTTGTGTTTGCCGAAAGCGGTGACGTGATTTCTGGCGGGAATTTTCACGGGGCGCCGCTTGCCTTCGCATTTGATTACGCCGCGATCGCGCTCGCTGATTTGATGAGCATTAGCGAACGCCGCACTGATCGCCTCGTTAATCCTGACAAAAGCGAGGGGCTTCCGGCATTTCTTGCCCAGCGGCCCGGAGTGGAATGTGGGTTCATGATTGCGCACGTCGCAGCTGCCTCGCTCGTGAACGAAGCGCGCGTGCTCGCTCATCCTGCGAGCGTTGATAACATCACAACGTCCGGTGGAAAAGAAGATCACGTGTCAATGGGAATGACGAGCGCGCTGAAGCTGCGGTCGATCGTCGATCTTGCGGAAAATTTGCTCGCCATCGAATTGCTTGCTGCCGCTCAAGGTTTGCAACATCGCCGTCCATTGAAAGCCGGTCGCGGTGTCGAGCGGGCGCTCGCTGCTGTGCGAAAACTCTCGCCGCCGCTCACGCACGATCGCGCTCTCTCAGGCGATATTGCCCGTGTTGCTGAAGCGATTCGACGAGGCGATTTTGATTCAGGAGCGAATAACTCATGAGTGAAAAGCGAATCATCCATGCGCCGCGCGGCAGTGAACGCACGTGCAAAGGGTGGCATCAGGAAGCAGCGATGCGGATGCTGATGAACAATCTAGATCCAGACGTCGCAGAAAATCCCGATCAACTAGTTGTTTACGGTGGAACAGGTCGCGCCGCCAGGAGCTGGGAAGCTTTCGATGCAATCGTCCAATCGCTGCGAGAGCTGGAAAATGACGAGACGCTTCTCGTTCAATCGGGCAAGCCTGTCGGCAAATTCAGAACCCATGATGAAGGACCGCGTGTCTTGATCGCCAATTCCAACCTTGTCGGTCAGTGGAATAACTATGCGGAGTTCAATCGCCTCGAGCGAATGGGCTTGACGATGTACGGACAAATGACGGCTGGTTCGTGGATTTACATCGGTAGCCAGGGGATAGTGCAGGGCACGTTTGAAACTTTTGCCGCCGCCGGGCGAAAACATTTCGATGGATCGCTCGAAGGAAAATTCGTTTTGACCGGCGGTCTCGGTGGCATGGGTGGCGCGCAACCGCTCGCCGCGACGATGAACGGCGCTGTTTTTCTCGGCGTCGATGTTGATCCGGCGCGGATTGAGAAGCGTTTGAAAAGCGGATATTGCGACAAAATCGCGTGGTCACTTGATGAAGCGCTGAAATTGATTGATGACGCGCGCAAAGATCAAAAATCGTTGTCGGTCGGTTTAGTCGGTAACTGCGCAGATGTTCTGCCCGAAATGGTGAAGCGCGGCACTGTCCCCGACGTGCTCACAGATCAAACCAGCGCACACGACGCGTTGAACGGCTACGTGCCGCATGGGATGTCGCTCGAAGACGCAGTAGCGATGCGACGAAAAAATCCGGACGAATACATCGAGCGCGCGATGCATTCCATGGCGGTGCACGTCGAAGCAATGCTCGCGCTGCAAAAAAAAGGCGCGATCACCTTCGATTACGGCAACAACATTCGCGCGCAGGCACAAAAGGCCGGAATAAAGAACGCGTTCGATATCCCCGGGTTCGTTCCTGAATACATTCGGCCGCTGTTTTGCGAGGGGCGCGGTCCGTTTCGCTGGGTTGCACTGAGCGGTGATCCCGCTGACATCGCGCGCACCGACAAACTCGCGCTCGAGTTATTTCCAAAAAACCAAACGCTCGCGCGCTGGATGAAGCTGGCCAAGGAGCGAATTCATTATCAAGGATTGCCTGCGCGGATTTGCTGGTTGGGCTACGGCGAACGCGCCGAGTTTGGAGTCGCCATTAACGAGCTGGTGAAGAGCGGCGAAATCAAAGCGCCAATCGTGATTGGCCGTGATCATCTCGACACTGGCTCGGTCGCATCTCCGAATCGCGAGACGGAAGATATGCTCGACGCCAGCGATGCCATCGCAGACTGGCCTTTGCTCAATGCGCTCGTTAACACCGCCGCGGGCGCATCGTGGGTATCCATCCACAATGGCGGCGGAGTTGGCATTGGTTATTCGCAACACGCCGGTATGGTCGCGGTCGCGGACGGCACTGACAATTCCAAGCGCCGCTTAGAGCGCGTTCTCACCAGCGATCCCGGTATGGGTATTCTCCGTCATGCCGACGCGGGTTACTCTCGCGCCATAGAATTCGCCGCGTCTCACGAAATTGCAATTCCGATGAAGCCGCAGGCGCGTGATTAACGCTTAATCAGCCAACCCTATCAATGAAAAAACTGATCGAGTGTGTGCCGAATTTTTCCGAGGGACGCGACCAGAATGCGATTCGGCAGATTACCGATGCGATTGCGTCAGTCGACGGTGTTTCGTTGCTCGATGTCGATCCCGGTGCGAGCACGAACCGGACGGTGGTGACTCTTGTCGGCGATCCGGAGGCCACAGTAGAGGCGGCATTTCGCGGAATTAGAAAAGCGGCGGAACTGATCGATATGCGCAAACAGAAAGGCGCACATCCGCGAATGGGTGCGACTGATGTCTGTCCGTTCATCCCGGTGAGCAACGTCAGTTGGGACGAAGCAATAGAATGTGCAAATCGGCTGGGCAAGCGTGTCGGCGAGGAATTGAAAATCCCGGTGTATCTGTACGAAAGAGCAGCCAGAGATAAGACCCGTGCAAATCTTGCTGTGATTCGCGCAGGGGAATACGAAGGATTTTTCGAAAAGATAAAACAAGCGGAGTGGCAACCGGATTTCGGGCCCGCGGTTTTCAACGAAAAATCTGGCGCAACCGTGATTGGTGTTCGCGATTTTCTGATCGCTTACAATGTGAATCTGAACACGAAATCCGTACGGCGTGCGAATGCGGTGGCGTTTGATGTGCGAGAGCAGGGGAGAGCGAAGACCGAGGATGGCACGCCCTCGGGAAAACCGGTTTTGGATTCGAATGGCGAACCGGTGCGCATTCCAGGAATGTTGAAGCATGTGAAAGGGATAGGCTGGTTCGTGAAGGAGTATGGCATTGCCCAGGTGTCGATGAATCTCACAAATATTGAGGAAACGCCTTTACACGCGGCATTCGATGCGTGCGTTGAATCGGCTGCGAACCGTGGGCTACGCGTGACCGGCTCGGAGATCGTGGGGATGGTGCCGAAAAGATCCTTAATCGATGCCGGCCGTTATTTTCTCAAGAAACAGCAATGGTCCGAGGGTGTTTCCGAAGAAGAACTGATCGACATCGCCATTCGTTCGATGGGTTTGGGTGAACTGAAGCCTTTCGTACCGGCAGAAAAGGTGATCGAATTAAAAATTGAATCAGCTGAGCCGAAGCCTTCTCTCGTGAAAATGAACGTGCGCGAGTTCTGCAACGAGACCTTGAGCGATTCGCCTGCGCCAGGCGGCGGTTCTGTCGCGGCGCTGATGGGAGCGCTCGGCGCCTCGTTAGGCGGAATGGTCGCCAATCTTTCCGCGGGGAAACGCGGTTGGGACGATAAGCTCGAATATTTCAGTGGTTGGGCAGTTAAGGCGCAGCAGCTCAAAGACGAACTGTTGTCGCTCGTAGATGAAGACACGAACGCGTTCAACAAAGTCATGGACGCATTTGCGCTGGCGAAGAACTCTCCAGAAGAAAAAACAGCGCGCACGGCGGCGATTGAGGAGGCGACGAAACATGCGGCCGAAGTTCCGCTGAAAGTGATGGAGACAGCGGCCAAATCGTATGAACTGCTTTTGGAGGTGGCGGACAATGGAAATCCCGCTTCGGTTTCAGATGTCGGCGTCGGGGCGCTGGCCACGCGGGCGTGTATTGAAGGCGCGGCGATGAACGTTCGGATTAATCTAGGCCAATTGAAGGACGAAAAATTCAAGATTCACGTGCAGGAACGAGTTCAAAAGGTAAATTCGGATTCAGAGGCGCAGTTCAAGAAGATTAATCAAGTTGTGGAGAGTAAAATAGGTTGAAGCGATAAGGCAGGTTAAGTCCTTGTCATGTTGAGCGAAGCGAAACATCTCTGGGTTCTCAGACTGACGGGAGAACTAATCCGAGATTCTTCACTTCGTTCGAATGACAAT
The DNA here is from genome assembly GCA_036502745.1 of Candidatus Udaeobacter sp. Lineage (GTDB taxonomy): Bacteria > Verrucomicrobiota > Verrucomicrobiia > Chthoniobacterales > UBA10450 > Udaeobacter. Next base: position 1,299 of record DASXYB010000279.1, on the reverse strand, counting down.
GCCTGGTTCTGTCGTTGCGCTTCAACGATAACGAACAATGACTTCACTCGTTGTCCTGAACGCCTTGCAACTCGTCACGCTGAGCGGGCCCAAGCGCCCGCGCATTGGGCCAGAGTTGTCGGAACTCAGGATCATTCCTAATGGTGGAATGCTCATCCGCGACGGCCAGATCGAGAGAGTCGGTGGCAGCGATGAGATCGAAAAGAATATTGGCCACGCACAAGTTATCGATGCCGGTGGACGGGTCGTCATGCCGGGATTCGTTGACGCGCATTCGCATTTGATTTTTGCCGGAAATCGGCTCGACGACTTTGAACGTCGAGCACGAGGCGAAACGTACGAGCAGATTGCTAAAGCCGGCGGCGGAATTTGGTCAACGGTTGCAAAAACCCGCGCTGCGAGTGAACTCGATCTTCTCGCGCGGGCAAAAAAGCATGCAAACTGGTTCCTGCGGTGCGGCACTACGACGGTCGAAGCGAAATCGGGTTATGGGCTCACCGTCGAAGATGAATTGAAAATTCTGCACGTTATGCGCGAACTCAAGACGGAGGTGCATTTGGAAATCGTGCCGACGTTTCTCGGCGCGCATGCGGTTCCGCGGGAACTCTCCCCTGATCAATATGTAGACGTTCTTCTCGAGCAAATGTTGCCGCGGGTGGCGGCGGAAAAATTAGCTGAATTTTGCGATGTTTTTTGCGAGCGCGGCTATTTCAATATTGATCAGTCGCGCAAAATCTTATCCGCAGCCAAAAAGATTGGACTGAGTTTGCGCGGCCATGTCGATCAACTGACGAATTCCGGTGGCGCGAAGTTGATGGCAGAAATGGGTGCAATCACGGCAGACCATCTGGAGCAAACCGACGAACAGGGGATCGCCGCATTGAAAAAGGCAAATGTCCAACCGGTTTTGCTGCCGGGTTCGGTTTACGCGCTTGGATCGAGTCGGTACCCGCGCGCGCGTGAAATGATCGAGACGGGGCTTGCCGTTGTGCTCGCGACCGATTTCAATCCGGGATCGTCGCCAACACCGAGCATGCCCATGATTCTTTCTCTTGCGTGCACGCAAATGAAAATGTCGCCTGCGGAAGCGATTACCGCGTCAACCATAAACGCGGCATACAGCCTCAACCGCGGCGACAGGATTGGTTCCCTCGAATCGGGCAAAACTGCCAATTTCGTGATCTTCGATTGCGAAGATTACCGTGAGCTGCCGTACTGGTTTGGAATGTCACAGACGCATGCGGTGTATGTAAAAGGTGAATGTGTTTCAAGGAGTGGCGGTCTGTAGTCCGGCGTTAA